>CAZMYK010000490.1:0-3866 GCA_964570435.1 uncultured Saprospiraceae bacterium
CCATGTTGATTAGGGATGACTGACTTGAGCTCAATGGACTTTTTGATTTGTTCGATCGCTTTTTCATGCTCATCCATTCTGCCGTAGATGATTCCAATATTCTGATAGGTATTGGACATACCTACAGAGTCCTTGACTAACCTACTGCACTCTAGGGCCTTCGTGAAATAAACAACGGTGCTATCGTAGAGATTTTCGCCCGCGTAGATCGCCCCAAGGGTATTGTACACTACATTTAGAGATTTATTATCATCTGCTGCGGTAAGTTTCTTTTGGGCAAGAAAGGAATAGATTTTTGCTGAATCCCGTTTGCTGTTTCTGAAATATAGTTCTCCTATTAGCATATTTACTTTTCCTTCTAGGCCATCATAACCATGTGTAGAAGCAATTTCAGCTGATTTAAAGTAATTTCTGCGGGCTTCTTCAAATCCTCCCTTCTTATATTGTCGGTAGGCTAGTTGACGATAAGCTTCTGCCAGCTCGTAGTATTCGCCCTCCTTTTTTCCCATATCGATGGCGAGGTTGAAATAGTGAAAGCAAGAATCATCATTACTTCCTCTGAAATGTCTTCCGATTTCTATTGCAGTCATAATTTGCTCTTTAGCAATCTTGCTAGAAGAAAAGACTGACCTCAAACTGTCAAGATGATTGGTGTCCTGTCCGAAACTAGTGAGGCTTAGACTCAGAATGAGAAGGGTGTAGATGCAAGTAAGGGGTTTCATCGTTTTCTATTTTCCAATTTTTCGTTTGCTTCTTCCTTTAGAGAACTTCGAAGTTTGCTGCAGCGGGAAGGTCGGGATGCCAACGGTTGAGCAAGATGTTGATTTACAGTGTCTTGCTTTGCCAATTGCTTTCACTGTTAAGATAGCAAAAGGTTGCTAAAGCTGAATTGTTACATTAGACAAATTGAGACTTTCTCTGTCGAGGTATCTTATGTGAAGGCTAAGAAGTTTCAACGAGGGCCTGGGATGGCATTTTCTTGAAAGAGAATCAAGAGACATTTTCTACTTATAATAGGTCTTGCGTCCTATTGTTGAGTATAAATACTAAGATTCTAACCGTTGAGGGTCCCAATAAATTAAACCACAAGGCAAGGGGTTCTCCCTTTGCTCCAAGTTGGCTTATGAAGTCGCATCTACAGCTGAATGCGTCATTTGCGAAGCCAAAAATTATAGCAGTGTAAGTAGTATGAGGACAGATAGGAGTCCCAAAATGCCTACCGTTTACTCTCGTGCTATCATCTCAACAGGTTTTGATAGAAAGTCACATGATCAGCTTCGCAAATTTCTAGCTCTCGAAGAAAAGAGCAGACCAGGAAGCTAACTATTTGTCAGAAATTAAGCCTACCGTGTTTCCAGCTATGTCTTTGAACCATGCGAAAGATCGACCATCTGGTAGTTTGGTCGCTTTGACTACAACTTCACCTCCATGTTCTTCGATCGCCTTTAAGTCTTCTTCTAGAGAATCGGTTTCTATATAAATGTTGATGTAGTTCTGTGGTTCATCTGCAGCGAGCTTATTGAGGTGCCCCGGAATTGCCCCAGGCCGTCCAGTGTCAATCTGAGCAGAATTGCCAACTGCGTTGATGTTCCAATCAAAGATTTTCTGGTAAAAATTTGCCGTTTCCGGAATGTCACTGCATCCAATTTCAAAGTGTACTATTGCTTTTTTCATCTTGAGTGAATCATTAGTTTTTTGCTTGCTTCTTGGTTTTCAAGCTCAACAATTTACTGAATGATTGTGATTGCTCAAAACCCTAGGTTTAGCTTTCTGTTCCAAAACTTTAGCAATAGCTTTCGATCCAATTATCTTGACTATTTAGCCTTTTTCTCGATCACGTAGTCAGCCCAACCCACAATAGCATTGATCAAGGGCAGCAAAGTTTGACCGAATTCTGTCAAAGAGTATTCAACTTTCAATGGTGGTTTTGTGGCATATACCTTCCTTTTGATGATTCCATCTTTTTCCAAGGTTTTTAATTGCAAACTCAAGGTACGCTCTGTCACCGTTGGCATTTGTTTTCGGAGTTCATTGTATCGAAGTGTCTTAGACCTTAAGTTGTAAAGGATTGCAGTCTTCCACTTCCCTCCAATAACTCCCATCGTGAGACTCGCTCGACAGGGATATTCTCTTTCATTAAACTTATACATAATTCACTTTTTTCATACTATCTATTTTGACAGTTATTGCAAATATAAAAAACTATATTTAGTATTGTGACTATAATTAGTATAGTACAAGCAAATAACTGAATATCTATGAAACTTGAATTAATAAGAAAAGAAGAATTGACCCGAATTAGTCCAGCAAGGGAAGGTGAACAGGTCGGACAGCGCGCTAAATCCCCTGCTAAGCACAGGACTTCTAAGGTGGCCCTAGGTCTTTTTTCTAGTAGAATAATTACGGCCTGCCTCACAGCCACATTGACCAGAAAACTAGTCATACTCTTACTTACAAGCTTATCCATTAATCTATCCGCTCAATTGTCAATCAATGGGAGTCTGGAAGATGAGGGATCCTTACCCATTATGTATTCTAATATAGTCCTCTATGCTGCTTCAGATAGTTCGCTAGTAAAGGTCGAATCTTCTGATGAGGAAGGAAGATTTTCCTTCAAAGGCATTGCCACAGGGAATTACTTTATCGTTTCGAGCTATATCGGATTTGATGACTACCATTCCCCAGAAATCGAAGTAGGAGTAGACGATGTGGATATGGGTGTACTTCGAATGGTGACATCTTCCGTGCAGCTAGAGACTGCAGTAGTCACCGCGAAGAGATCACTTATCGAAGTGAAACCTGATAGGATGGTATTTAATGTCGAAGGTACCATCAATAGTGCAGGTGATAATGCCTTGGGTTTGCTAAGGAAGGCTCCTGGTGTTTTGGTAGATAACAACAACAGTATAGCAGTGCTCAGTAGGTCAGGAGTATTGATTTATATTGATGGTAAGCGATTGCCCCTCACAGGAGATGACTTAACTGCCTACCTGAATAACCTTCCAGCTGAGCAGATCGATCGGATGGACATCATCACCAATCCAGGTGCTAAATATGAGGCTCAAGGAAATGCAGGGATCATTGACATCCGTATGAAGAGGGATAAAAGTCATGGTATGAATGGTTCTTTAAGCAGTTCGCTAAGCCAGGGTCGCTTACTTACAGGAAATGTTTCTTCGACCGGCAATTACAGGAACAAAAGATTGAACACTTTTGGAACCCTAGGTTATAGTGGTGGTAAGTCATTTGTTGAAATGCACTTCTTAAATAATCAAAATGGCCTACGAACAGTGGAAACTGAAGACAGAGAAGACGACCAGGATGGCCTAAATTACCGATGGGGAACGGACTTTTTTATTGCTAAGAATCATACGATAGGCTTTCTAGTCACGGGCTTATACAATGAAAATAGGAGTACATCGAAGAACACGGTTGAAATTTCGCCCTTATCTAATCCTTCCGCAATTGACAGTGTGCTGCTAGCAGATAATAGCTTTTTGCAAATTCGGGATGGGAGTACCTACAACATCAATTATGCCTTCGTTGAGAAAACTTCTTCCCTGAATTTTGACCTTGACTATGGCAGGTATCGAAATGAAAGTGACTACATACAACCCAATCGCTACTTCGATCCTACTAGGACGAATCTACTTAGTCAAGTATTGACTGAGTATGATACGCCGGTCAAGATAGATATCTACACAGCAAAGGTAGACTATGAAACAGAATGGGCTGGAGGGAAACTAGGACTGGGGTCTAAGGTTAGTAGGGTGGACACTGATAATTCTTATTTGTTCTATGACCTTAACAGCGGAGAGCGAGTCCGAAACAACACGAGATCCAACGAGTTTTTTTATGATGAGACC
>CAZMYK010000491.1:0-3826 GCA_964570435.1 uncultured Saprospiraceae bacterium
ATAGAAACAAGGAAGGGGTCCATAAGATTGCGTGAAGATGGTAGTCTATGGGTTCAGAAACTAGGAAAGAAGGAGGTCGAACATACCTATGAAATAAACAAGGTTGGTTTCGCAGCAGACTGCGTTTTTCAGACTCAAAGGCATTTTATAGAAGGTCTGCTTGGTGAATTTCCCTTCGAGACGAACATCAGCGATTATATGAAGAGTTTGCAAGTCTTGGAAGCAGTCTACGAATCAAATGAAAAGAAGAAGCCCATTGAGATTAAAAATTGACTGACTTACTCAACAAACAAAGATCATAGATAGTATGCTTCACCTGCAATCATTGGTAAGAATTTTCGGCCTTTTGTTTCTTATTTCAATAATACTTGTGGCCTGCGAAGAGGAGGCCACTAAGCGACAACGAGAAGAATACAATGTGATGAGAAAGAAGGTGGTAGAAGACTATGATGATCTACTACTCGTTGGCCAAAGCAGATCTTTAGGATCGTTCTCGCGAGTATTAAGAAAGAGGATTGATAATATTCGAGACTTAAAGTTTTACGAGTTTCGAAGAAAAACAAAGTTGGTGGATTCAGACTTTGATATGATGTTGGCCAATATCGATGACTACTTTATTGTCTTGGAAGAGGCCAGGAGTTTTGAACCAAGCAGCATACAAGAGAAAAATTACTACTCATTCAAGGACAGTCTTTCCACCAATCAAGAAATCTTGGACCTACTTTCAAAGCTTCCTGTCAGGCAAGGGAGTAGTATTACGCATCAACTGAAGCAATTCATTGTTAAGGTAGATAGCAGCAATCTGGAAGACTACCTCAAGGGCTCTTTTATGAGTAGCAAGGATTTCGAAAAAGATTTTGGAAATTATGAGGTACTATGGAATACCATTAAAATCAGTGTGAAAGGGCGTGCAATTTCAGAAGGCATATTGAATCCGGATCGCAACAAGAGACACTACAATTAGTTCTTATTAATCATACCATGTACTCCCATAATCTTAAGCACTGCATCGATTGGCATAGCCTTTCTTTCAAGGCCATCCATTCCCACCATATCCTGGGCTGCAAATAGCGAATTGACAATGGCTTCTTCAGTTGCTTCAATAGCTGCGACAAATAGTCCGCTGACCTCACTATTTCTTAGAAAGCGATTATCTTGGACAGGCATTTCACTTGTGTAGGGGACCAAGTTCTCCTTAGCCGTCGATATTGCTATCACATAGTCACCACTTCCATTCGATGCGATACCACCGCTTCTACCAAGACCTAACATAGCTCGCTTGGCAAGTCTTTCAAGATTTCTCGCATCTAAAGGTGCATCAGTGATGACTACAATCATACAAGAGCCGTCAGCATCGTACTTCAACATTCCTGAGTAGGCGCCCATTTCTTTGGCAATAGGAATCCCATTCAATGTAAATAGGCCTCCAAAATTGCTTTGCACAAGAACTCCAACGGTATATCCGCCCGCTTTCTTCGGCAGGACCCTTGAGGAAGTACCTATTCCACCCTTATATCCGAAGCAAGTCGTCCCTGTACCAGCACCAACATTTCCTTCCTGCACCTTGCCCACTGCTGCGTTTTTGATAGCCTGAAGTACATCTTCCTCAGTAATGACTCGGCTTCTAATGTCATTGAGAAATCCATCGTTGGTTTCTCCTACCACAGGGTTCACTGAACGGACGCCTTCGTTGCCCTTCATTTCAAGGGTATAGGTAATAAGTGCGTCACTGGCAACAGGTACACTTAATGTGTTAGTCAATATGATAGGAGTTTCAATGTTTCCAAGTTCTTTGACCTGAGAATAACCGGCAAGCTTACCAAAACCGTTTCCCAAGTAGATAGCTGCGGGCACTTTGCTCTGGAAGAGGTTTCCATCATGAGCTAAGATGGCAGTGACACCAGTCCTAATATTTTCTCCCTCAATTCTCGTTAGGTGACCAACGGAGACACCTTCCACATCAGTTATCGAATTAAGTTGGCCGGGCTTCAAGACTCCTATTTCGATACCGTAATCACGAGCTCTCTTAGATTGCGCAAAAAGACCAGAATTCATAATCAGGAGGCTTAGTATGATGAGGAGTATTTTCATTTCTTAGAAGACTTATTAGGTACTTACTTTCCGCCTAAGATAGGAATTATCGGCGTGCTATCGAGCTTTAATGTATCGTAGGGCTTGGTCGGCTTTATTGGTTTTCCGGGAGCTTTCAGTGAATCTCCAATGTTAAAATTCACTTGCTGGTATATGATAGAATCCACAAAGCCCTCAGCATCAATAATGGTATTAGCGACACATTTTTTCCATTCTTTCTTTCTTACCTCACTCAGTTGATCCTCGATATATTCATTCATCAATTCTTCCTGCGTCTTAATAGTCTTTTTCTGAAAAGCCGAAAAAGCGGTGACTCCAGCGAGCATCAATAGTACGTAGTAGATCAACTTCATTGGGCTGGAATATATTTTTCGATTTCTTCAAGTCTAACTTTAGAAACGCTGTCGACAGCCACATCAAAGTTCCTCTTATAAGCAAGTTTACAAAGAGAATCCACCTCTTTTATGATTAATTTACTTTCTATCCTGATGATGGAGTCTGCTACAATTTGGTTGCTTCTGGAGAGTTCAGGCACATCTTCTGTGCAGCCATTGACCACAAAAATTATGGAAAAAATCAAAAATAGGAAGCTCAAGTATTTAACTAGACTAGTCATCTTCAATTTTTATGTCCTTCCGCTTCAACTCAAAGTTCTGTCCAAGGTATACTTTCCGAACCATTTCATCTGCTGCAAGATCTTCTGCAGATCCAGCCTTTAGAATTCTTCCTTCAAACATTAAATAGGCTCTATCTGTAATCGAAAGCGTTTCTTGAACATTGTGATCAGTGATCAAGATGCCAATGTTTTTTTTCTTAAGCTTCGCTACAATGTATTGGATGTCTTCTACAGCAATCGGGTCGATTCCTGCAAAGGGCTCGTCAAGCAGTATAAATTTGGGATCGGAAGCCAAAGCTCTTGCAATTTCAGTCCTCCTTCTTTCACCTCCCGAAAGCGAGTCGCCCATGTTTTTTCTAACCTTATGCAGGGTAAATTCATCGATGAGACTTTCCATTTTATCTCTCTGCTCTGACTTACTGATACCGGTGAGCTCCAAAATAGCCATGATGTTATCCTCGACGCTGAGTTTTCTGAACACACTGGGTTCTTGAGGGAGGTAGCCTATGCCCTTCTGGGCCCTCTTATACATGGCCAGGTCGGTAATTTCTTCATCGTCTAAGTAGACATTTCCTGAGAATGGCTTAATAAAGCCAACTGTCATATAAAAGGTTGTAGTCTTTCCAGCTCCGTTCGGTCCTAGCAAGCCAACAATCTCTCCTTGCTCCACCTTTATAGAAACCGAACTGACGACTTCCCTTCTTCCATATCGCTTGACCAGATTGTCTGTTCTTAGAATCATTCCGCTAATTTACAGGTTTCCATGCTACTTTTGCCTCTAGCTCCCAGTTTTCCCTTAAGGCTTCTAGTTCCGTGCTTTGCCAGATTTCACTCTGCATTTTTTTCCAATAATCTCCGGGATCCCATCTTCCATTTGAGTTGTCATCTCTAGTAAGCTTCACGGTGTAGATTTTCGGAGGCATTAGTCCATAGGTGAAGGTCGCTTGTTCAAGATTTGTGATGACTTCTTTTTTCACCTCCACCTCTTTGTCCATCAACTGCATAATGTAGTTTTTGTCCGATTCTAGGCTATCAATGGATAGATAAATCGTTCCATACTTTTCGCTACTCTCGGGGACAACAAGCTCAGAAATAGTGTCGTTCTGAGCCCCGTTATTA
>CAZMYK010000492.1:0-3826 GCA_964570435.1 uncultured Saprospiraceae bacterium
AATTGGTCTTACTGGGGTGGGCTTAACGATGTGCTTAGGAATCAACAATCTACCTATGGTCTTAGTGAGGCCGAGTATACGCTTGGAGGCGTTGGGGGAGCCCAAAGTATTGACCTAAGAGCTAGTTATCAAAGAAAGCAGATCAGACCCTCTTTTGCGATTTCGAATAGGACTTATACCAGGAGGGCCATGTTTACCTATTCTTCAGGACTAAAAAATAACAAGTATGCCATTTCAGCTTCTGGTTCAAGAAGGTGGGGTAATGAAGGCTTTGTAGATGCTACCTTTTATGACTCTTGGTCTTACTTCCTAAGTTTTGATTACTTGATTAATGACAAGCACACCATCAACCTTGTTGCCCTGGGATCTCCCACACAAAGGGGGAGAGGCGGTGCTGCTGTCCAAGAACTTAATGACATAGCCGGTACGAATTATTATAATTCATATTGGGGTTTTCAGAATGGGGAAAAGAGAAACTCTAGAGTGTATAATTCCTTCCAACCCATCTTCATGGCACGACATGATGCTGACTTTAACAAGAAACTCACATTGACCAATACTCTTGCGTACCAAACAGGCAGGTTTGGTTCTTCCCGATTGGATTGGTATAATGTTGCTGATCCACGACCAGATTATTATAGGAACCTTCCTTCTTTCTACAAGGAGAGTCCAGAAATTGCAGCCTTCATCACGGATAAGTTATCTAATGAAGCCAATAGGCAGGTCAATTGGGACAAGCTGTATTTCGTGAATAAGAACTCGCTTGAGTCCTTCATGAATGCCGATGGTGAAGTGATTGCTTCTGGATTCAGATCAAAGTACCTACTTGCTGAGCAGAGATTCGATGCTGAAAAGCTGTCTTTTAATTCCCTACTGAAGTACAAGGCTTCAGACGCTATATCTGTTAATGGAGGGATAAATGTATTGCAGGAAGTAAATCGTAATTTCCAAACTGCTCTTGATCTTCTTGGCGGAGACTATTACATAGACATTGATAAGTTTGCCGAAAGGGACTTTGCTCCTAACTCAGATGAACTCCAGAATGACTTAAATAACCCCAACAAGGTGGTCAAAGAAGGAGATGTTTTTGGTTTTGACTATTCAAATGTCACCCAGCAGGGAATTATTTGGGGACAGTTAGACTATAGAACAAGAAAGCTAGATGCCTTTCTTGGAGCCGAATTAAGTTACACACAATTCTACCGAGAAGGATTTATGCGGAATGGTAAGTTTCCAGATAATTCCTTTGGCAAGTCTGAGACGACTTCGTTTAGCAATTATGCTGTTAAGGGTGGGCTTAGTTACAAGATTGATGGGCGAAACTATGTGAACCTCATTTCTTCTTATCAGACCAAGGCTCCATTTACTAGATTTGCCTTCGTTTCTCCTCGTACAAGACACGATGTGGTTACGGACCTAGAAAGTTCTAAGATATTTTCATCGGAACTAAGCTACTATCACAAGTCACCACTGCTAAAGGCGAAGTTGACAGGATACTATATGACACTCGAAGATCAAACTGAAGTGAATAGCTTCTATCACGATGAACTAAGAGGGTTTGTCAACTTTATATTGAAAGATGTCGATCAAAGAAATGCTGGGATAGAAGCAGCCCTTGATCTTAAACTTTCTACAACCTTGTCCCTCGTTGGTGCAGCATCAGTTGGAGACTATGTCTATACTTCTAGACCTGCTGCAACGATTTCCCAAGATAATAACGCAGAACTATTAGAGGTAGACCAAGTCATCTACCAGAAAAACTTTTTTGTCCCTAATACTCCACAGCAGGCTTATACAGTGGGCTTGAAGTACAATTCGCCACGGTTTTGGTTTCTAAATGTCAACTTCAATTACTTTGATAAGATCTACCTAGATTTTAATCCAACTCGAAGGACTCAAAATGCTGTAGATGAGCTAATCAAGAGTGACAATCCTGAATTGTGGGAGTCCATCCTTTTTCAGGAAAGGTTGCCAGCTAACTACACTGCTGATATATTCGGTGGGAAGTCTTGGAAGATCGGTAGAATATTTATCTACTTGACAGTAGGTATCAACAACATATTAAACAATCAAAAATTCATCATAGGAGGATACGAGCAGAGTCGATTTGACTTCGAAAATCAAGATGTGAATCGCTTCCCACCTCGATACTTCTATGCATATGGAACAAATTATTTTATCGGACTAAGTTTTAGACTGTAATATGAGAAAGATTTTAATTTTATTGAGTGTTGTATTCATAGCAAGCTGTGTTGACCACACCTTCGATGAGCCGCCAGGTTTTTCACCTGAAGTTGTAGAGGCCAATGCTTCCGTTGGTGATCTTCTAGACAGATGGATACCAGAGAGCTTTGTGCAGGTGACTGACGAGCTGACCTTCAAAGCAAGGGTGGTTGCCAATGATGAAAGCGGGAATTTTTATAAGCAACTTGTACTCCAAGATGAGACTGGCGGGATTCAAGTTAGATTGGATGCAATAGGGCTTTTTAATGAGTTTCCGATTGGAAGAGAGGTTGCAGTAAAGTGCAAGGACTTATACATCAGTGATTTCCAGGGGCTACCACAACTTAGTGCAGCTGAAGGATCAGGTGCTGACATATCGTCGATTGCGATTCCAGAACCTCTGATTCCCGAGTTTGTGTTTAATACAACATCGACAGAAGAGGTTGCAGCTGAAGTTATCGGTGTTAATCAAACCTCAGATGACTTGATTAATACCTTAGTGAAGTTTGAAAATGTCCAATTTACAGTTGGTTCTGTGGCTAAACCCTTAGCGGACGCAGCTAATCAATTTTCACTGAACCATGACATAGAAGATTGTAATGAGAATCAAGTCCTACTAAGGACAAGCGGATTCGCTTCATTTGCATCCGAAACTACACCTCCTGGAAAAGGAAGCATTGAAGGTATTTTGAGCAAATTTAGAGATGACTACCAACTCCTAATAAGAGATTACTCTGCTATACAGATGGATGGGGAGAGATGCGGTGACGGTGGAGAAGATCCCATCAATACTGGAGATCCTGTAGATGATGTGGATGAAGACTTCCAAGCCCAATCTGACAACCAAGATGTTGCCATCACAGAGTGGTCTAATATTGCAGTGAAAGGATCTAGATTGTGGAGGGCAAGGGAATTTGATGGGAATGTTTATGCCCAAGCAACGGCCTTCAATGACAATAATGATGAGATGGAGGCGTGGCTAATTACTCCAAGGGTGAAATTTGACTCACCGATGGAGATGGAATTAAAAACAGCCCAAGCTTTCTATAATCACAAGGGTCTTTCTGTATGGTTTTCTAAGGACTTCGATGGAAGCAATGTAGCATCTGCCACGTGGGAAGAGTTGGAGCTAACAATAGCAAGCTCTTCGAATGGAGACCACACGTGGGTGGAATCAGGTACAATTGACCTTTCTAGTATTAGTGGGGAAGCTTATATAGGATTCAAATACGAAGGCAATCCAGCCAATGGTACGACCAGCTATCGGATTGACGATGTCAAAATTGTAGATCAATAATGCCAGAGACCTTATTTCGATTTAAGAAGTTCGAAGTGTCCCAGGAAAAATGTGCGATGAAAATCAATACCGACGGGGTCTTACTTGGTGCCTGGGCAAATGTCGATCAAAAGTCTAAAATCCTTGATATTGGCACAGGATCCGGAGTAATTGCTATGATGCTGGCTCAGAGGTCCACAGATGCAAGTGTTGTTGGTGTCGAAGTGGATCCTACATCTTGTGAGGAAGCCAAGACAAATATGGAGGCCTGTCCGTGGAGTGAATCCTTACAGGCTGTGGATATGTCCATACAAGATTTTGCTCGCG
>CAZMYK010000493.1:0-3824 GCA_964570435.1 uncultured Saprospiraceae bacterium
CTAATCGGTTTGGAGTTGCCCTGTGGACAGCCCATGACTACATTTCCTTCCAACGTGATTGGGGACTTCAAGCTAGGAGACCATGGTCCACGTTTCGGGTTGAAAGACCATTAGTGAAGTGGTATCAATCAGAATTATTAGACCAAGCAATCGTGTATATTGCTGACGAGCGGACTTCCACTGGAGCAGAAGTTCATGTGTTTAGTAATGCAAGTGAGATTGAACTATATAATGATGATAAGCTGGTCGCTAGACAGCGTGCAGATCGAGACCCCCTAAGAGCCTATTGCAAGTATCCTTCTTTTACCTTCCTGCTAGAAGGCGTAAGAGGAGACCTGAAAGCTGTTGGCCACAAGAATGGAAAGGTCGTGGGCGAAAGTTTGCTCAATAAACCTGGCGCAGCAAGACAGATCAAGTTATTTGTGGAAGAAGACGGGTCAGCATTTTATGCAAATGAATCCGATATGAAGATGATTAGAGCAGAAATTCAAGACGCCGACGGAAATATAATTAGAAATGATGAACGAGAAATAAAATTTTCAGTAGAGGGGCCAGGCTCCATCGTTGGAGATGCTAGTATTGGTGCGAATCCAAGTAAGGCAGTAGCTGGTATTTCATCAGCAATATTGAGAGCTGGCTCAAAGCCAGGAAGGATCACAGTTGTTGCAACAGCAGAAGGACTATCTTCCGCAAGTAGTGAGATTTCGACCCTCGAATATGATAACATGATTTCTAGGGTTAAGCATGTGGAAGTGCGGGACTACCCACTTGTTTCCATTGACCTAGGAAAAAAAGAGCAATACATGCAGTTTGAATGGGATGCTTGGAGTGAGAACGAATACCAAGACAGTAAATATGGGGCACGGCTTTCTGTCCGCGCTACCGAAGGCGACTTGGAATGGACTACTTCTTGGGGCAATGTCTCCGAACTACCTTATATGACGATGGATGGGGCCCTATCTGAGGAGGGTCTCGGGATGGTCTTAAGTATTAGTGCTCTTCCTAAAGGCACCTACAAGTTGGAAACCTACCACCACCTGATGATCGACCCGAAGATCGATATTAACACAGTTCCAATACCAGATAAGAAAAAATATGCCTATTTATTTGAAATTAGCGATGCTCAAGGGAATAGAAAGAGCGGTCAACTAAAGCCTTCTATTGGTGGAAAGCTACTCAATAAGTATCCAACAAGTCAGTCGCATTACATCTATTCAGATGGGAGAGGTGGAATTCAACTAGATATGCAAAGCAATACATCCAACCTGCGAGTTGCCCTTAACGGCTTGAAATTGAGGAAAATTTCAGAATAGGGGGCTTTAAGTTTAGGTCTATGTTCAATTGAATTTCCATTCTAGGTATTCAGGTTGGACACTTCAATTAGTTTCTTGGTAAAAAAACTAGGTCTAGGGGTAACATTGTCCTTCCCAAATTGCTCCTACTTCTATTAGACCAAAAAATTAACAAGAAACATGAATAACTTTAGAAGGTCTTCTGCATGGCAGAAGCGAAATGAGGCCAATGAAATGGCCAACCAAAGAATCCATCCTCGACATCTTAGTAATGGAGACGAGCAGAAATTCAGGCATACCAAGGAGACGGAAAAATGTCATATCGAGGCCCATGGTGAGAAGAATCACTACAAAAAGAACGATCAAGGAGTAAAGCCAGTGAAATTGAAAGGAAAGCCATCGTATATGATGTCTTTCACGAAGGGAATGCCGCATGATTTTGGAACTGGCTTGATCAAGAATCCTATTGATTATCAATACTTTGTAAGGGCGATTGATTCAGGAGATCCAAGGGATTTTAGAGACACACCTCTAGGTCCGGATGCAGAATCTGGCAATACTAGATCGTGCAGTGCTCCGTCCAAGGGGTGGCGGTCTCACAAGGCAAATACTGGTGCCAAGGATCCCCACGATCCCGAGAAAAAAACAGGCGTGGGTTTGCGTGCATGGGAGTCACAGTCTGCAGGTCTTGCCTTTGAGCTTGAGGGACCTGATGCCCAGGCAGTAACTATGCCTCCCCACCCAAAATTGGGTAGTGATGAATTGACTGCAGAAATGGGAGAAGTATATTGCCAAGCTTTACTCAGGGACGTGCCATTTAATGCGCTTAGTAATGGGGTTGTAGGACTGAAAGCGGATGCATCTGGGATTTCTCAAACTAACCTCCTGAAGTGTCTAGCAACGACCAAGAAGGATGTAAAGAAGTACCTAGATCATACCAAGAACCTGGCTAAGCTGAAATGGTTCGATGCTTCAGAAGAAATCCCGAAGTTGAATGTCCAAGAGGAGGCTAGGAGGTGCATGCGGACTAATCCTACTCCAGCAACAGCCTTTAGAGGCATTACCACTGGTGACTTTGTTGGGCCCTACCTTTCTCAGTTTCTCCTAGTTGGAAATACTGGAATTAATGGGAATGATGAAGAGCGTCTGGCGAAAAAAGGCCTGATTACCTATGGGGCAATTTCAGCTGACCAACGTGTCAGAACTGCTATCCCTGGGCAAAATTATATGACTACCTGGGATGAGTGGATGGACGTTCAAGAAGCTGCAGCTGTTGGTGGGCTTGAAGATTATATAGATCCAGGTAGCGGATCAAGGAGATTTATCCACACACCACGAGATCTGGCTACATACGTTCACTATGATGCCTTGTATGAGGCCTACTTGAACGCCTGCTTGATTATGTTAGGAATGGGTGTCGCCTTCGATCCAGGCATACCCTTCCAAGAAGATGATAATCGCGATCACCAGCAAGGTTTTGCCCATTTTGGGGGACCACATATTCTCTCCCTTGTCACAGAAGTTGCAACAAGGGCTCTGAAAGCAGTGAGATTCCAGAAATACAATGTTCATCGAAGGTGCCGACCTGAGGTCATGGCAGCGAGAATCCACAAGTCTGATACACTTATGCACATGGCCCCAGAATTAGAAGACGTTACTTTTGACCTGAAACACATCCTTGATCAGGTTGCTACAGCTAACACAGATGCGGATACTACTAGGCCCGACGACAACTACCTTCTACCTATGGCCTTCTGTGAAGGATCTCCGATGCACCCAGCATATGGTGCAGGACATGCTACAGTTGCAGGTGCTTGCATCACGATCTTAAAGGCATTTTTTGACCATGGAGCGCACCTTAATTTTGTGCCAGAGAAGGAAATTATGGCCTATGATCAGAAGATATTTGATGAAGCAGGGGCTAAAGACATCCATTCTTCTAACATGGCCTATGTTTCGGTGAAAGATGGGAAGGAATTAGAAGCCATTGCTGTGCTAGACAAAGACAACAAGGTCGCACATCTAACTGTAGAGGGAGAATTGAACAAACTAGCATCTAACATATCCATTGGTAGAAATTGGGCGGGAGTCCACTACTTTACAGACTACTACGAATCATTGCTGATGGGTGAGGAGATAGCAATTGGTATTCTGGAGGAACAGAAATTGATGTTTGGCGAGAATTTCTCAATGACAGTCCCACTCTTCGGTGGTGATTCGCTGAGAATATAGAATATGTCTTGGTTTCCCTTGGGTGCCTAGGTGCTTTTTGCTATTTTTCTGCATCAAATAGAAAGATCAAAGATGAAGGTAGTAACGGCGATAGTTATTCTGGTGAGTTTCCTTAGTGGCGAATACCACTGTGTTAGCTCGCAGTCGGCGCTCAAGGGAGACCAAAATTTAAACGTAGATACTACATGGACCCACTTATTTGATGGTTCATCTCTAGATGGCTGGAGGAATTACAACAGTGAATCGCTTTCACCTCAGTGGGTAATCAAGGATGGAAATTTGACTTTTGACACTGAGAAA
>CAZMYK010000494.1:0-3820 GCA_964570435.1 uncultured Saprospiraceae bacterium
TAGGCTGAGATTCGGTGACACACACCACAAATTTAGCCATGCCGGGGCGCTTCTAAAGGGAGAATCGAGACGAATCGGCAAGCCCGCGAACACAGCCGCGTGGGACAGGTGTCCTACTGCTATCCTACATAAGTTCCCCATGTACCAATCGACGTACAGCCGCTGGCATCTGTTGCAAGTGCTGTAAATCGGCGAGGCAAAGCAAAGGTTGAATTCATTGAGAGAAGGGCTGCAAATGTGATACTTGGTCCACTTCCGATAGGATTATCATCTGGATCGAACCATTCTATAGACAAACCTGCAGGGTTTCTAACTTCAAGTTCTACCTGGTCACCCACACAAAATTGGGCTCCAAGAGGAATCTGATCAATTCCTAGTCCTGATATCGGATCGTTGCAAACCAGCATGATATTATCGTAGGTAGTAATTTCATCGTCATCCCACGTTTGCGATTTAATCTCAATCCTAGCAGTATTCAAGTTGCCGATACACGGAGTAGTGTGAGAAATATTACTAGGAACAGGGTCGTTGCTGTCCTCACCGATAAACTCTACCTGTTCTCTAGAACCATTGTTGTATACTAGTTCAACCAATGTGAAGTCCCAACAGCTGCTGCAAGGGGCTTGCAATGGATTATCTGTATCACCAAGACACGCACCACACTCGTCTGCCCCCTCAAAGTTGCCGCTCCCTGGCCATGGTCCTCCAGTATACTGCATAGAAAATGTAAGCGTATTACAAGCAGAAATATCCATATTGTCTGTAACAAAAGTCGTAGGCCCATCAGAATCTCTTTGTTCTAGGGCTCCATTCCTAACCTCGTAGTAGTCATCGCATGTAGGACAAGTTACATTCCAGGCATTAAAGAATACATCAGTCCCCGAAGTAGCCCCATTCCCCTCATTAAAAATTTCATTGAAAATCGTCGTCTGCCCGCTTAGGTTTACGGACACAAAAAAACAGGCAAGAAGGAAGAAACATTGGCCTAAAAAACGAGCTCTCATTGCTACAAAAATAGACTTTCCAAGCGAAAATATACATATATGAATATGATTAAATTGTTAAGTGTTTTCCCTACTTTTGGCCTTTCGAAAAAAAGTACAGATATGCAGCTAAGCGAACAAGAAATAGTTAGGAGAGAAAATCTTCAGAAGATCATTGACACTGGGGTGGATCCGTACCCGGCTCAAATGTTTGAAAAAAACACTACATCTACTGAGATAAAGGAAGGATATGACGCCGAGAAAGGAAACTTCACGGATGTAACTATCGCGGGAAGACTCATGCAAAAGAGAATCATGGGAAAGGCTTCCTTTGCTGAAATCATGGACAGCGAAGGCAGGATTCAAATTTATGTGAATAGAGATGAAATATGCCCAGGCGAGGACAAGACCTTGTACAATACCATATTCAAGAAGCTGCTAGATATTGGAGACTTCATTGGGATTCGGGGACATGTTTTTTTCACCCAGACCGGAACCCTGTCTATCCACGTGAAAGAACTCACCGTTCTTTCTAAGTCTCTAAGGCCCCTCCCTATTGTAAAAACAGACGCAGAAGGTAATGTTCATGATGCATTTACTGATCCAGAACTGAGGTACAGGATGCGTTATGTGGACTTAGTCGTTAATCCTCAGGTGCGTGAAGTTTTCAAAAAGAGGTCAAGAATTGTTTCCTCTATGCGTACCTTCTTTGATGACAAAGGGTGGCTAGAAGTTGAGACTCCAGTCCTCCAGTCAATCCATGGTGGCGCAGCTGCAAGACCATTTGAAACACATCATAACACCTTGGATATGCCATTATATCTTAGGATTGCGAATGAGTTATACCTTAAGAAACTCATTGTTGGTGGATTCGAAGGCGTCTACGAAATTGGCAAGATGTTTCGAAACGAAGGCATGGACAGGACCCATAATCCTGAATTCACATCGATGGAAATCTACGTCGCATACAAGGACTATGTATGGATGATGGAAATGGTCGAGCAATGCATCGAATACATTGCACAACGTGTAAATGGAAGCACAAAAGTGAATTACGATGGGCATGAGATCGAATTCGCTGGACCCTATGAGCGTCTGACGATGTATGAATCCATCCAGAAATATACTGACATTGACATCTCGGAAAAGAGTGAAGACGAGTTGAGGATGCTATGTAAGGACCTGCACATTGAGGTCGATCCTTCGATGGGTCGTGGTAAGTTGATAGATGAAATTTTTGGCGAAAAGGTAGAAGGCCACCTGATTCAACCGACGTATATTACTGACTACCCTATTGAGATGACACCCCTGGCCAAGAAGCACAGAAGCTCCGAAGGACTTGTAGAAAGATTCGAGCTCTTTGTCAACGGAAAGGAAATCGCCAATGCCTATTCTGAACTTAATGATCCCATCGATCAGCGTAAGCGTTTCGAGGACCAAGTAAAATTGGCAGAGCGAGGGGATGATGAAGCCATGGTCTTAGACGAAGATTTCTTGCGATCCCTAGAATTTGGAATGCCTCCTACTTCTGGATTGGGAATAGGAATAGATCGCCTAACGATGCTGCTTACTGGCCAACACTCCATTCAAGATGTTTTGTTCTTTCCACAGATGAAGCCAGAAGCTAAGTGAAGCCTGTGAAAACCGTGAGAGCCATCTTACGACTTAGTGCGCTTGGGCTCACTTTGATGGCCTATGTATTGTTCTATAGGATTAGGTGTCTGTTCAAAAAACACACCATTGAGCGTGGTTTCAGACTCAGAAATGCTTGGATCAAGTTGGCATTCCGAATTCTAAACTTGAAAATAGTTGAAAAAAAGGGCAAGATTCCAGACCACCCTTGCTTGTATGTTATCAACCATCGGAACCTTATCGACCCCGTCCTTATTGCATCCCTGGCGGATTCCCACTTCTTAGCAAAGTCAGAAATTGAGTCCTATCCCTTTCTTGGTCGCGGTGCGGCAATGACAGGAGTAATATATGTGACTAGAGATGCGAAAAGTTCTAGAGCAGCAGCTCGGAAAACGATGCGCCAGACCATGAAAAAAGGTCTCAACCTTGCGGTCTATCCAGAAGGTACGACTGGTACTGACGAATTCACAATCACCTTTCACAAGGGTAGCTTCGATGAAGCAGCACAACTTGGTGTCCCAGTGGTCCCAATAGCCCAAGAATTCAAGAATAAGTCTGACCTTTGGCTAGAGCCTTCCTTGCTTAGGCAGTTTTTGATCCAATTCGGTAAGAAATCTACTGAAGTAAAGGTGGAAATACACGAAGCAATCATTTCTGACAATGCTACCTACCTGATGCGGGAATCACGAAAAAGAATAGATGAGTCTCTGAAAAGAATGCACCTAGGATGGCACCAAGTCTGGGGCGGTTCTGAAGGGCCAGAAGAACACTATGAAACTTCTATTGCAGTCAAGGCTGAAGCTAAAGATGTTTTTCAGGCACTTACCAAGTCCATTGACAATTGGTGGGGAAATGTGGAAGGTCCAGCGACTTCGCTGAATGATGAATTTAAAGTTTCCTTTGGAGCAGAATCATTTTGGAAATTTAGAGTCTGCGAATTAACTAAAGACCAATCTGTTTCTTGGCTTTGTCTTGAATCACATCAGGACCACCACCTGAAAGGAATGGATGCGGAGTGGATAGATACAGTGATTCATTGGAAGATTGTAGAAGAGTCAGATTCCGTGAAGATTATATGCCTTCATGAGGGCCTTCAACCAAGCGGAGTTTGCTATGATGTATGTTCTGCCGGCTGGGACAAGTATATCAAAGAAAGTCTTAGGAGCTACCTTGAAAATGGCAAGGGTAAACCAAGGGCCTTTTAG
>CAZMYK010000495.1:0-3812 GCA_964570435.1 uncultured Saprospiraceae bacterium
AGGGTCTTTCAACCCAACCATGCGTTTGGCCTATTTTCCATCTTCAATACCTCTCTCCTCAATAGTGCTAAGTTTTCAAAGTATAATTTTCACCCCAAGAATGCAGGAGGGGTCTCTTCTGTGATCGATATGAAGCTCAATGATGGTAGTACTAAGAAGTGGGGTGGTAATTTTAGCGTTAGTACATTGGCCACTCAGCTTAATATCAATGGCCCAATAATTAAGGATAGAACTTCAATTTTGATTTCGGGTAGGAAGTCTCATATAAATCCCTTACTTAATCTAATGTCAAGATTTCGTGAGACTGAGGATAACTACGAAGTCTTAGATCAATATGACTTTTACGATCTGAATTTCAAAGTAAGTCACAAGTTTAACAGCAAGAATAGGCTCTTCATTAGTCACTATAATGGTAAAGATGACTACCAGAACACAAGTTATTTTTCATTTGAGGATGACGAAGTCAGGGTTCGAGATAGTGTTCAATTTAATCTTGCATACAAGAATTCTGTTTCGGCACTGCGCTTCAATAGGATCTATGGGCCGAAGTTGTTCTCTAATTCGATCTTAAGTTTTTCCCAATACAGATATAGAAGCAAGTCCCTCGCTAATGCAAATATTGTCTTTGAAAGTGAAGGTTTTGACGACACTTTCAAGGCAGACCTTAATTTTCTGTCAGCGGTCAATGATATGAACCTGAGACACGATATGGAATACTTCATGAATGACAAGGCATTGTTAAGCTTTGGTTCTTACTTGAGTATTTCAGACTTTAAGCCGGGTGCATTCAATGATGAGTATGAAACAAGGTTTAGTGAAAATGGTGTTGAAGACTATGCTAAAGATGTAGTGGAATTTTTATCTCATACCTTTAGAACCAATCAGCTTGGCTTGTACTACAATAGCGACGTATTCCTCTCTCAATACTTCATTGTTCAAGCAGGTTTTAATTATTCCTTGCTGCACAGCAGAAATCAAACGACTGAAGTTAATTCCTACTACCACCTGCTGCAGGCTCGCCTTGCATTTAGATCCGAAGTTAATAATCAGTTCTCCTTGCAACTGGCAGTAGACAAGAATCAGCAACCCTTCCACTTGCTTACTACCTCGAATATTGGCTTCCCTAATGACCTCTGGGTACCAGCATTTGCTGATAGACGACCACAAAATGTGTATCAGTCTAATCTTCTTGCCTCCTATAAGCCGACACCTTCATTAAGTATTAAGACCTCGGTTTTTATCAAATATCTGTCTAACTTGATCAGGTATCCTAATGAGTTTACGCTTCCCAACCTGACTGATAGGTACAGTGAGGATTGGGAATCACAAACGATTGTCGGAGATGGTCTAGGACGAGGATTAGAAGTGGACATCAGCTATGAAACAAAGCGGATGAATGTAAACTTTGCTTATACTTGGTCCAGCTATGACAGGGCCTTTGATACCTTGCAAAATGGTGAATCTTTTCCCTTTTTATTTGACCAGAATCATAATCTAAGCCTCAATGTAAAATTCAAGTTTAGTAAGCATATATACGCTTATGGTCAGTTCCAATATAGCCAAGGTACAAAACAGTCTCTTTACGAGTCAACAAGGTATTCGCCCCTTGAATCAAATGTAAACAATGTATTTTTTGCCGAACTACGAAGTCCGATTAATGGCCATCGACTTCCGGACTATCACCGACTTGACTTGGGTTTTATTTTTGAACTTGGGAAGAAGAAAAGCCACCAGATCGTAATAGGTGCCCAGAATGTATACAACAGAAAAAATGTCTACTTCCAGTATTACAGAATTAAAGACCAAGTCCTGGAGGAGAACTCGGAAATCGAAGAGGGAATTACAAGTGTGGCCGCCCTACCTATTATGCCCACGCTAAGGTATAGTTTTGATTTCTAGTTATTTGATTCGCGCATAGTAGACATCCGCATCGTTTCTCTTAATGTTCTTGAATATGAAGGCACCACTTTCAGAATTGGTTTCTTCTACAAAGTCAAAAACAGTGCAAGATTTTGGAAGGCCAGCGAAAATAAGCGTGAAGTAGGCTCCAGACATTGGCGGAACCATTTGCCATTGTGGAGCATAGACAATCTTTTCAGCATGTACCATTTCACTTTTATGGTCACTATGGTGGTCAAACAGAAAGGTGGAAGGCCATATCCTAATTGCCGTTTCAAAGAAATAGCGATTGTTATAAAGGCAGTGGAAAATAACCTGTCCTTGTTCGTGGATCTGTGACTTGATATCTCTTAAGAGGTCGGGATCGATTTCTACCTTAGGTTTTTCGATAATCTCGAGGGCCATTTTTTTCTAAGACTTTTATAATAATTCTAAATGTACAGGAGTTTTTAACCATAATATTTGTGTAAAAAAATACAATTCACTGTTACGAAGCAAATCTAAAGTCATACATTACGCCAGATTCGAAGGGAGAGACTCGACTTTTTAGCCTTGAACTGCTTGTAGCCGCCGTTTTTTAATTTGTATCTACGCACTGGGATTTATTGTTAAAAAAAATTAGATGAAGACGACTACTGAAGCTCCCGAAGCCCCGAAAACTGTTAAGTTTAGTAGAAAGGATCCAGCGATGTTTTTCAAAACATTGCACTCTAGAGTTAATGCCTACTTCAACGATAACAAAATCGAGAAATCAGGGAATCTTAAGATGTATGTGAAGACTTTCTCAATGTTTTCATTCTACATCGTCCCCTTTATCTTAATAGCTACTAAAGTTGTTACTGGCCCACTAGTCATCGCGATGTACATCATATGCGGGATTGGAATTGCAGGAATAGGACTCAGTATCATGCATGATGCGAATCATGGATCTTATTCTAAGTCTAAAATAATGAACAAGATTCTGAGCTATTCTATGAACTTTATTGGTGGAAGCTCTTTCACATGGAAGATGCAGCATAATCTAATGCACCATACCTACACTAATATCTACCACCTAGACGAAGATATTGATGACAAGCCTTTCTTGCGCCTGTCGCCCCACGGAAAAATTAAGAAGTATCATAAGTTTCAGCACTTATATGCACCGTTTTTATATTCTTTAGCAACAATTAGCTGGATATCTTTTAAGGATTTTCGACAGTTGATTGTCTACAATAGATCAGGATTAACCAAAAAAACAGGTTATTCTCCTATCGTAGAAACCTTGGTAATGATATTCACGAAGGCACTTTATTTTTTCGTCCTTGTTGGATTGCCAATATTGATTGGTGTACAGTGGTACTTTGTAGTACCAGGATTTATTCTTGCTCACTTGGTAGCAGGACTAATCATCACAGTTATTTTTCAACTTGCCCACGTGGTGGAAGGACCTGAGCATCACGATGCAATGGAAACTCCTGAAATGGAAAATACATGGGCCATTCATCAGTTGAGAACGACTGCTAATTTTAGCCCCAAGAGTAAACTGATTACATGGTTTGCTGGAGGCTTGAACTTTCAGATTGAACACCACTTATTCCCAAATATTTGTCATATTCATTATCCTAAGGTTTCAGAGATTGTCCGAAACACTGTGAAGGAATTTGACCTGCCCTATCATGAATACAAAAAATTCATGGAGGCCTACAGATCCCACTTACGGGTCCTTAAATCTTTCGGAAATCCAGCGCTAGCAATATAGTCTAGTATCCTATCCTATGGTGCTTGTCTGTTATTTGATCAAGTGATTGAATATGCTTTGCCTAACTTCACTTAGAGGTTGGCACATTTAATCCGTACACAAGTTATTATTCAGCTTATAGGTCCTCTTGATTGCCGTGGTGATCTATCCTAATTTCGAATGGGTCTATGAT
>CAZMYK010000496.1:0-3808 GCA_964570435.1 uncultured Saprospiraceae bacterium
TGCTAGAGCAAGAGCAAAGAGAATTCGGAAAGCAACTAAGTCTGGACAAGGAAAGGTACAAGCAACTTGTCAGTGCACGAGAATCAGACTATAATTCAATCCACATCATAGAGGAAGCAACAACACCAATGGTAAAGTCGCGACCTAGACGATCTATCCTGGTAATCGCAACGGGACTAATTTCCTTATTTTTCTGCCTCTTTGCTGCTGTGCTTGTAGAGAAGGTCAAGTCCATTAACTGGAAGGCGATTTAATGAATACTCTACTAGAACATCCACAAAGACTTTTTGGAGTTCTTGCCTTCATCATGCTTTCGTGCATATTTGCTGCGCTACTTACAGAAATGTATTTGCTGGCCTTACTGCCTTTTGCAATAGTAGTTGCCTTTCTAAGTCTACTAGACATTTCACGCCTATACTACCTACTTATTTTAGTAATTCCGATCACCATTGAAATCTACCTACCTAATGGCCTAGGAATAGACCTGCCGGCAGAGATAATTCTAATTGGACTGACGGCCTTGTCTCCTTTTTTGTTACTACTTAAGTTTGAAAGGGGAGGAATAGACTACCTTAAGCACCCAATTACCATTGTCCTGATCTTCCACTTGTTTTGGATCCTGATAGCGGCTTTTCTCGGAGAAAATATTATTGTGGGCGTCAAGTTTTTCCTCGCAAAGATCTGGTATGTGGTACCGTTTTTCTTCATCAGCTTATTTATTTTCAAGGAAAAGACTAGTTATAAGGTCTTTTTTTGGACCCTACTGATACCCCTTTTTCTTACCATAATTTATGTGCTTGTCAGGCATGCATCAGTCGGCTTTTCTTTCTCAGAAGTTAATTATTCAGTAAGCCCGATCTATAGAAACCATGTAAATTATGGCCTTCTAATGGTGGCCTTCCTTCCGTATGTTTGGGCATTTTTTCACTGGCATGCAAGAGGAAGTCTAGAGCGACTTTTCCTTTTATTGGTAGGGTTTGTGATGTTGGTTGCCATATACTTTACTTATACAAGGGCCGCACAGGCTGCTGTTCTGCTTGGTGTGGCATGCTATTTTATCATTAGATACAAGTGGGTAATACCGTCCCTCCTGGCAGCATCAATCATTGCCATCTTGCTAGGCGTATTCTTTGTCAGTGACTCGACCTACCTCGAATTTGCACCTCAGTACGAAAAAACCATTACCCATGAAAACTACGATAATCTGATAGAGGCGACTGTCAAGTTGGAAGATATTTCCACGATGGAAAGGGTAAATCGATGGGTCGCAGGGGGACATATGATTGGAGAAAGACCATGGACAGGTTTCGGACCAGGAAATTTCTACTTTAATTACAAGAACTATATGGTAAGTAGTTTTGTGACCTATGTTTCAGATAACCCTGATAAATCGGGAATTCATAATTACTTTTTGATGACCTTGGTAGAACAAGGGATTGTGGGTTTATTGATTTTCGTTTCTCTTTTATTTACAGCCTTGATTTTTGGATCTAGACTCTACCATCTATTAGACGATCCTTTGCTGCAGAAACTTGTCATGGCAGCCCTTATATCCATAATCCTTATTTCTATTACTGTTCTTATCAATGACCTCATAGAATCATTAAAGGTGGGAGGAATGTTCTTTATAGCAATGGCTATCATCGTTAGGGAGAATGTAAGACTAAAGAAATCTAAACTTGCCTAGTCAGAGTTTAGATGTATTTCTGACTGAGGGAACGGAATCTTAATCCCATTCTTCCTAAAAAGCTCATCAACCTTAAATCTAAGTTCACTTTTTACATCTTGCTCTGTAAGAAGTTGTTTTGAAAAGTAATAAAGTTCAAAGGTTAAGGCACTATCAGCAAAGTCAAGAAAACGGACAAAGGGAGCAGGAAAGTGCAAGATACTTTTATGTTCTGTTGCTTCTAAAAGCAATTTTTCTACCAACTTGGTATCAGATCCATAAGCCACTCCGACAGTGATATGAAACCTAATATTATCAGATAGGTGGGACCAGTTCACAACACTTTGATTGACTAACTTAGAATTAGGCACAATAACGGATACGGCATCTCTGGATTCCACAATGCTAGCCCTAAGCCCTATCTTTTTAACCATTCCTGTAAACCCATCCATGTGTACGATGTCTCCCACCTTAACGGTTCTTTCGAAAAGGAGGACAATGCCCGAAAAGAAGTCATTAAATGTTTGCTGAAGACCTAGTCCAACACCTACTAAAAGGGCAGCAGTACCTCCCCAGATAAGGGTCATATTGATCCCAATCATTTCTAATGCTAGCAGGATGGCAATGAAGTACCCAACATAGGTAATTAGTTGATTAACAGCAAACTGCGCACCAATATCTATGCCCTTTCTCTTATAGTATCCATATAAGAAGAGTTGCGTAATCATCCAGATGATGAGTCGTCCAATAAGGAATATGGCAACTGCTCCAAAAATATTCGAAAGCTTAAGATCGAAGAAATTACCATCCTTAAGGTTGAAGGTCGTCAAGATGTAATCAAGATTCAAACTTCGGATGATTAGTATGATTGCTACGATATAGACTAGGAACTGGACTGTCCTGGTTGCAATGCCTTCGGTGTCTCTTTCCTTACCAGGTAACTTCTCTTGGTCCCTGCGCACGAAATTTCTATGAATAAAGTAGTTCGATACAATCCAGTCCAGTAATCTAGCAAACTGGATGATTGCCAGGGCCTCAAGAATGAAGGCAATGTAGATCGGAGTAGCGGGAGAAGATGGGCTGATATTGTAATTCAGGTCCAGAATAAAAACCATGGCCAAGACTCCTAGAAAAATCAAAAGGAGTCGTATTATTCTCAGGAGTTTTCTCCTCTGCGAGTCAGTGACGGTCTCCCAACTTCTAATTTTTGGATTTAGGTAGACGATCAGCCATCTGAAGACAGTGATACCAAAGATGGAGATGAGAAGTATGGAAATTAATTGGTGCAACTGAAAGTCATAGCCGCGGATACTAAACAGATTTAGATCTAGAAATTCCATCTACTTATACATTGGGACATACACAATATACTTACTTCTATAATACTCTTCTGGAAAATAATCGTAGATGGATACCTGTTCCTTAGGTCCCCGGACTTCAGAGAGCTCCTCTTTAAGTGCTCCACCTTTGAGAGTGATGAGACCATTAGGAGTAGCATTCCGCATTTCTTCAGCAACGAGGGGCCTTACGAAAGTCATAAGCTTGTCTAATCGTGTTACCGCTCTTGCTAGGATGAAATCGTACTTAGCCTTCATCTCCTCTGCTCGTTTCGGAACGGCGTTACAATTCTGAAGACCTATTTCCTCTATGATGGCTTGGGCTACGGTGATTTTCTTAGCCGTGCCATCAACTAGGGTAAATGTTGTCTCAGGAAACAGGATAGCAAGTGGTATTCCAGGTAGACCTCCACCTGTTCCAAGATCCAGGCAATTAGTGCCTTTTCGAAAGCGCACGAATTTTGCAATTGAAAGGGAATGGAGGAGGTGGTGGACTTCAATGTTCTCCATGTCCTTGCGTGAAATTACATTGATCTTATTATTCCATTCCTTGTACAGTTCAGGAAGTGCAGCAAATTGCTTCTTTTGCAGGGTAGATAGTTTGGGGAAGTACTTATTGATTAATTCCAATGCTTCTTATTCTTAAATGGATAACAGATGCTCAAAATTACATAATAGAAAGTTAATAATATGTCGAGGATGGGCGCAAAGAGATGGATCTTCCCTTCATAGAACTTTGCTGATGCTACCGAGGTGCTTAAAAACATGCTGAGGTACTTGACTACTTGAAAAGCAAGGGCAAGCC
>CAZMYK010000497.1:0-3808 GCA_964570435.1 uncultured Saprospiraceae bacterium
AAAGTGAAGGGGCAAAAGCTCATTTATTGTAGCGTAAGTACGCTTAGCATGGGAGATACAAACTTCATTCGTAAGATCATAAGCCTAGGCCGGAGCTTGAAAGACGCAAGTATCATCATTAGCTTAGGTGGTAAGTTGGAAAAAGATATCTTTGGACAGGTTAGTGAAAATGTTAGGATATTTTCGTCGGTGCCTCAGATGTACGTGCTTAGTAAGGCGGATCTTTCGATTAACCACGGAGGAATTCATACGATCAACGAGTGCATTGTGAATGGCCTACCGATGCTGGTGTTTTCTGGTAAGAGGTCTGACCAGAATGGCTGTGCTGCTCGCATCCATTACCATAGAATAGGACTGGTGGGAGATAAGGACGGGGACGAGGAAAAAGAAATCTTAGAGCAGATCAATGAGGTGCTAGACAGCAATATTTACAAAGAAAATATTGCCCGATTGCAGGCAGAATTTGAAGAAAAAAAGAGGAATAGAACCGTAGAGTTGTTTTTTAACGAATATATTAAGGACTAAAAGAGGAGAAATGAGGATCTTTTTAATTGTATTTGTGATTTGCCTTGGTATAACATTCCACAGTTGTATCAGCTATGAATCATTGATTAATTTTAGCGAGACCGACAAAAGTAATCTGGCTTCACAAGAAATAGACAACTTCAAGCCGATTGTAATTCAGGCCCATGACCTACTCCAAATCAACCTTAGCAGCACAGAGGCAAGTTCTTTAAGCCCCTTCATGGTAGGTGGTGGCCAGCAGACTGGAACTGGGATAGCGAGTAACAATTTTTCTGTAAGTCACGAAGGAAATATTGAATTTCCAACAATCGGAAAGGTTGATGTCGATGGACTAGAAATCCAGGAAGTACAAGAAGCGATTCGTGCAAAACTACAGCCATATTTTGTAGAAAGCCCAATCATTCAGGTGCGGCTTATGAATTTTACCGTCAACATCAATGGCGAGGTAAGCTCTCCTGGTTCCTTCATTATTAACTCTCCCAGGGTAAGCGTTTTCGATGCGATCACCTTGGCTGGGGATTTCACGGATTACTCGCGGAGAGATAGTATCATGATAATTAGGGAAATTGATGGCGTAAGGTCATTTGGCTACGTAGACTTCAACAATATAGATGTTTTTAAGTCGCCTTTTTTCTACTTGAAGCAAAATGATATGGTATATGTGCAGCCATCTGAAGCTAAGGTAAATTTGATAAGAGATCCGGCAACAAGAGCACTACCGTACATCAGTGGTATAGTTTCTGTGGTAGCAATAATACTTGCTGTTGTTAGGACAGTGAATTAAAATAGGTCAGCTTGAATAAGACGACGAATAAAGACACGATAGTTTTGGACTTGAACAGACTGCTAAGAAAGATTCTTTCTTTTTGGTGGCTGTATCTGATTGGAATCATTCTAGGCTATGCTGCAAGCTATTTTTACTTGAGGTATTCCACCTTTGAATATTCAGCAAGAGCTGTCATGTTGATTAAGGATACTGGACGGTCGGGTAATCTTTCCGAGCAGAACATCATCGCATCTGGTAGTGGTCTATCTGGTGGTAAGGCAATGGACAACGAGATTCAGATATTGAAATCTCTCAGCCTACTTGAAAACGTTGCTGATGAATTGAACTTGAGAGTATCCTACTTTAGGATAGGTCAAATAAAGGAATCAGAACTGTACATGGACTCACCCATTATTCTAGATTCATTTGAATTTAAAAGTCCGGACATCAATAGTGCCTCATTTTATGTTGAAATGAAGAACTATGAAAGTTTTGTCTACAAAAGAAATAAGGATGACGATGAGGGAAAGAAGTATTACTATAATGTGCCATTTGAGACTTCTAGGGGAACTTTCTTGTTTAAGCTGAACCCTGAGGTAGCCGTGATTCCAGGTTTGTATAAGGTGATTGTGCGTCCTCTCGAATCTGCAGCCTATCGTATCCGATCTAAGATGTCAGTGAAACGCATCGGTGATCAGTCAACCTCTAGTGTCCTTGAACTCTCTTATATGGACCCTGTTTCTGAAAAAGCAAGGGATATATTAAATACCACCATTGACAAGTACAATGAAGAGGAAATCAAGGATGAGAACAAGGTATATATGAATACGCTGGAATTCATAGACAATCGAATTTCAGACTTAATTATAGAATTGGACTCTGTGGAGGGTGGAATACAACGATACAAAAGTTCGAATGAAATCATCAACAATTCGGCTGCGACAAGCATGAATTATACACTTGGTGAGATCCGTGGTGCGATTAGAAGGATGTCGGAATACGAGGTCCAGCAGAACGTGCTGGAATCCCTAGAAAGATTTATCAATACCGAAACAGAAAACACGGCCTTGATTCCCGCCAATCTTAACGCTGAAGAGCCTGCTCTAAGTAACCTCGTGAAACAGTACAACGACTTGGTTTTGAAAAACAACCAGCTAGCGAACTCGGCTTCGGAGCTGAATCCCGCAAGGAGCAATGTCTTGGAGCAAATTGCGACCATCAGGGACTTAATCCTAAAAACGATCCAGAATCTGAAGCGGGATCTTAAAATACCTATGGCTGAAATAGAAGATAATATTTCTGACCTTCGTAGGAGTATCAGTAATATTCCAGGGATTGAGAAGCGCTTGATTGAGAAAATGAGGATGCAGGAAGTAAAAGAAGGGCTATTCTTGTATCTCTTGCAGAAAAAGGAAGAGACCGCTCTAGCTGAGGCCATCACAACCGCAAAGACTCGAACAATTGACTATGCGCGTGCCTCTCGAGTACCTGTCTATCCCCGACCTAAGATGATTAAAAGTTCAGGAATGGCCTTGGGATTAATTCTTCCTACATTGTTTGTTTTAGGACTCAGTTTTTTTGAGAATAAGATTGACTCTGTAGAGATGATTAGGCTCTTTACTCGAATTCCCATCTTAGGCACGATAGGAAAGAGCAAGACAGGAAATCCAATTGTTGTCAAGGCAGGAAATCGATCAGCGATTAACGAGATGTTTAGGCTCTTAAGAACAAACCTTAATTTTATCAATAAGGGCAAGGATCAGCGAACCTACTTGGTGAGTTCCACATTCTCCGGGGAGGGCAAGACCTTCATTGCACTGAACCTTGGGCTTACACTGGCCCTAGCTGACAAGAAAGTGGTGATTGTCGGATTAGACATGAGGAAGCCAAAACTCAAGGAATACTTAGGCGAAACCGATGCCTTACCAGGTGTCTCTAATATTCTGATAGGGCAAAAAGACGTTACAGAGGTCGTCAGGAAGTATAAGGAAAATGAAAATTTATCCTACATCTTGTGTGGACCAATTCCCCCAAATCCAGCAGAACTAATAATGGGTGATCAGATGTCCGTACTAATCTCCAAGCTACAAGAAGATTATGACTATGTGCTAATAGATACACCTCCCTTAGGACTTGTTTCAGATGCCCTGCTGCTCCGAAGATATGTTGATAGTATCCTCATCATCGTAAGACAGAAGATGACAAAGAAGAGCATGGTGAAAAACCTGGAAGAGATGTATACCAACGGCGAGTTAGAAAACGCAAATATAATATTCAATGGAGTTAAGAAGGGTAGCGGCTACTATGGATATGGAGGCTACAGGTATGGTGGAAAATCAGGCTACTACGTAGATGAATAGAATGGAAATAATTGCAGAAATAGGGCAAGCGCATGACGGCAGTCTAGGCATCTTATATTCTTATATTGATGCTCTAGCATCAGTTGGTGTAGGTACAGTGAAGTTTCAAGTACACATCGCGGAAGCCGAAAGCAGTACAAATGAGCCCTTCAGAGTG
>CAZMYK010000498.1:0-3807 GCA_964570435.1 uncultured Saprospiraceae bacterium
TTGGCTTTCTAGTGCCTATTACACTAACGTGCTTCCTCCCATTTAGGGGTGTACTTCCCCGATAGAAAAGGCATATGGGTGCATCATCATAATTTTTGAGTCTGTCAGGATACTCATCCTCCATAAAGTAGAGCATCTGAATATTGTTCTCGCGAATAAAGTTCACTTCTTGCCTAGCTGCCTCTAGGTCCCTTCCACTCGCTACAGCTTCTGCAATCTTGCTTGAGATACCTGGCAGCGCGGTCAATTGCTTGTAAGAAGCCTGCAAAGTGGCCTCCGCACTTCCAAAGTGCGAGATTAAAAACCTAGCCCTCCGACTTCCTACAAGGGGAACCATGCTAAGCGCAATTCGACATATGTCATCCTGTTCACTTGCCATTAGCGAATCCGATTGTAGTACTCCTGCGCCTTGCCAGTATTGCCAATCTTCTCGTAGGTCTCGGCGATCGTCTCTAAAATTCTCTTATCATTCGCGTCCACTTTTAAAGCCAATTCTAAGTAGGATATTCCAGAGTTAAATTTGTTCTGTTGATCAATCAAGAGATTCTTGCCCACATCATAGTACCAATCTAACATTACATCAGAACTTATCCGTCCATTAATGTAGTCTAGGTATTGTAAAATGTAGCTGATCCTCGGACTCACTCTAATAATCTCCTTGAAGCCACTTAACAATTTAGTATTGTCCCTATCCTTGACATGCTCTGCACCTAGGATACCCGCAAGCATGAGATTGGCATTGTGATAGTCTGGAAAGAGTTCCTTAGACCGTCGCACGTATTTCGCTGCTAGCTCCAAGGCACGGTCCTTTTCTGGGCCAGCAGGTAGTTCTTTATACTTGTTAAACCATGCTGTTCCTGTAAAAACATTAGCCCGTGCACTATTTTTGGACACCTTTATAGCTGAAGCATTCAGTGACAAGGGACTCTTCCAAGCAGGAATCCTGCTAAAGGTCTTGAATCCATAGGCACCCGCAATAATGGCGACGGCTATCCCTGCATAGAGCGGTTTAATCTTGGTGCTCATAGTAGGAAGAAAGTCTAGGAATATCCAAGCAATTATGATGCATGCTCCTATACTAGACATGTAGACGAAGCGCTCATTCATAAATGTTCCAATCGGAAAAAACAAGTTAGAAACGATTGATAAGGTCATAATAAAGAACAGAATCGCGTAAGCTGGGATCTTCCGCTTCCTTACATTCAGGACGGCATATATTCCCATCGCTAGATAAAGCAGCAGGGACAATATTGGCAGAATGTCCGTCCATTCCATCGTGGGAATGTGGAAAGGATAGTAGTCATGTGTCAATGGATGCGGAACTATACATAGCTTGAGGTAGAGAATCAATGTATAGAAAATTGTAGCATACTTTTGACCCACATTCATCTGTGCAAACGGATTGTTCATGATGTCAGTAACCACTGTATCACCTACTAGATAACCTATTACCTGAATTCTAAGGATGAGGTAGATGATGAAAACAGCTAGCAGGGGGAGCGTAATACGAATTATCTTTTTAAAGTTTCCAGTTTGGAAAAAGAAAATACTCATTGGTATTACACCCAGGAAGGTAATCGTTGTCTCTTTAGAAAGTAGACCTAGGAAGAAGATACCGCATGCCAATGCAAGAGTGACCCATCCTTTTTTCTCCACAAACTTAAGGGAATAGTACAAAGTTGCCAATGAGCCTATTAGAGCCATGATTTCGTCTCTACCTTTAATATTGGCAACGGCCTCAGTATGTAAGGGATGAAGAACCCAGAGAAGGGCTGCAGCAAAACCAAGTTTGAGATACCATTCCTTTCTTCCTCTACCTCCAAAAAGAAGGCTCAAGACTCGAAATAGTAAGAGGCCAGTAAGACCATAAAGGATGGCATTAACTGTGTGACTTACTTGCCGATTGGATGCCCCGACTATTCCTCTCTCTATAGCAAAAGTTACGATGGAAAGAGGCCGATATCTGGCACCAACCACAAGATCTTTTTGTGACTGAAAGTAGCCTTGAAAACTCTCAGTGGACAAGATTTCCCAAATTCCTGCAAAGCCCTTTTCTGTATAAACATTCTTTGTGATGACGATCTGGTCATCTAGGACATATTCATAATTCAAGGTCCTCATGTATAAACCAAATCCCAAAATGAACAATATCGCGGCACCAAGTGCATTCTTTTTCCAAAACCCGGACTCAAATACTTGTCTTTCAAAAATGGGAGCCTTCTTTCTACTTGGCTTCTTAGTTGGGGTTTTCTTCTTTGCACTTGACTTATTCGATACTGGCTTCTTCTTTGCAGCCGTCTTCTTCGCAACCTTCTTCTTTTTAGCCATCCGGGATGTTGTTTTCACAAAAATAAAAATGATTAGCAATCAATTCAATAAACATAGCGGTTAATTATATATGTCCATCAAATTTGAAGTCTTGCCATGGACTACAATAAAATGCTATCTTTGACACGGAACTACTTGATTATTAGAAGAGTAGTCAATAATAATGCTGCTAATTAGAAAACTCTACACCAAGTTTGGAAAACTTTTCCTTGTACTAGCTTATACGCTGGTATTCAGCTTGAATTCGGCATATTCACAATTAAATCTTAAGGTGGCCTACAATCTTGACTATAGTTCCTATACTGTCCATAACGGTATTTTTGCGGACTACAATATGGACCGTGACTGGCTTGCGCAAGAATTCAATAATCTTAGATTTACAAACGGTCTACAGCTCGGGCTGCGATTTCGAGGTAAATATCTTGGCACCGACTTATCTTGGGAGCGTTCTTCAGCTGATCGATCTGCACAAGGCATCATGCCGAACGGTGAAAACCATAGGAATGAACTTGAATACGTAGTAAACAGATTTGCCCTTGGTCTTGAAACCTATCGCGCGAATATTGGTTTGGGGATAAACGTTTACTATGAAAGACTAGGAATTTCTAGCCCCTTGGCAGAGCTAGAAAGCAATCAAGAAGTTATCAACGGTGGTCGCTTTGGCAATAGAATCTATCTTATTCTTTCTACCACTGGTAGTGATCGACTTTCCCTTAGCCTGCAGCCATACGTCGCTATACCCTGGCAGCACCTCGAACTTAGTCCACTTGCTAGTCACTTAGGAATTACGAATACAGGAAGTTATCTACAAAAAAATACCCACTTCGGATTAAGTGTTGTATTCTACAATGGAGCTCAGAGAAATTAACTTTGTAATTCTTAAAGACTTCGAATCTTTATGTTTCTAAACCACAATGGACTATCGTGGTCTTGCAAGCAGATAAAGCCCTTACGGTATTTACCATAGTCAGGAAACTTGCTCCACTTACCCTCGGCCTTGCGCTTCTTCCAATCTTCAGACCAAGGCACAAATTCAACTGTCTTCTGACCATTAAGGTAGTAGCTTACAAGCTCGCTGGTAAATACTATCCTAGAGGAGTTCCATTCTCCGGCTTCCTTGACCTTCTTGATCTTTTCATCCGCAGCATACATAGCGTAATCAGCCCCGGTTTTTTGCCAATCTTTCAGCTTAGAATCATTGATTTCCTCCCAGCCCAAGTCGTCCAATAGTTGATATTCTGGACTCACTTCCGGAGGCCCGGAATAACCCTCTTTAACATGGTACAGTATTCCACTGTTCCCACCTTCGGGTAATTTCCATTCTAGATACAATTCGAAATTTTCAAATTCTGCAGCCCCATAAATAATGTCACTCCCTTCTTTTCGATCAGACTCCAGTCTTTTCTCAGTGTCAAAAGTCAAATTTCCATCCTTGATTACCCACTGAGGTGAAAGTGATTCACTGTTGTAATTCCTCCA
>CAZMYK010000499.1:0-3798 GCA_964570435.1 uncultured Saprospiraceae bacterium
TGAAGATGACCTTGTTAGTTGTATTCCATCTTCTATGGTAGTGCCTAATTCCGTTGTAGTTGATCCAACTATCCTACCATCTGCTTGTCTACCAGGTGATGGTCTACCTATGCCGAATATGGCATTTGATGGCAGTGGCAATGTTGACCTTACTGACGGTACAGGTGGAATCGATCCAGGTGCTTGTTTTAGGGTAACTTTTTCAGCACGTATACCTTTTCAGGCACTTAATTCTGGGAATGATACAAACAAAGCAAATGCTACAGCCGAAGACCCAAATGGCATCTTTACTGTAATGGGTGACGGGAGTGTGGAGATTCCACTTCCACGACCTGATTTAGCACTTATCAAAACAACGGCCCAAACCACTGCGGTAACTGATGGCCAGCCAGTTACCTTTGATATTAGAGTATTTAATCAAGGTGATGTACCTATGGATTCTGTATTAGTGTGTGATTATATTGCACCTGGTTACAGTTTTGACCCAATGATGAATCCAGGTTGGACACAGAGTGGTGACATGGCATGTTTTCTTTATGACGCAACTAGGGTGGAGCCAAATTCTGACTTCCCAATTTCGATTGTTTTAAATGTTGTTGGTGGTCAGCCACTTTCAGATTACGTTAACGTTGCGGAAATAAGTGAAATGTGGGACACATTAGGATTACCTAGAGGTCTACAAGATATTGATTCTAATGCAGATATGAACCCTGATAACGATTCTGGTGGGGCCGTTGGTTCAGATGCCGACGATGAAGTGAACGGAGTAGGGCTTGATGCTATGGGTATGCCTATAGACGTAGGTGGAATGGATGCTGCAACTGATGAGGACGACTCAGATCCCGCAACAATTCCAATATTTGATTTAGCTCAAATTAAGCAAATAGATCCATCCTCTATGCCTGCTGATGGAATGTATGATCCAGGGGACATTGTAGTTTATAACATTACTGTTCAGAATCAAGGAAATGTAGATGCTGCAAATATTGTAATAGTGGATGACCTACCATGTGGTCTAAACTTCGAAGCCTCTCCAGGTTGGACTTATAATGCAGCAGATCACTCTGCCAGTTTTACCTTGGCAGATTTAGATGCGGATTCTACTGAGATCATACAAGTCAATGCTTCCGTAAAGACGTCAGCAGAAATTCTAACTGATTGTGGAAGCAATGACGAACCATTTCTCAACTATTCACAAATTTTTAGTGCAGAGGACGATAATAATTTTAATCCAGATGATTTCGATTCGTCACCAAATTCAGACACACCTGAAGAATTGGCCACCTTACCTAATACACCAGGTGACAATGATCTAGCTTCTACAGATAATATGCAGGTAGGATCCGAGGATGATCACGATCCTGCTAATCTAGATATTTTTGATCTTGCCTTAGATAAAACGATCAAGAGTGGGGTCGTTCCATTTAAAAATGGTGACCCAGTAACTTTTGAAATTTGTGTTTACAATCAAGGAAATGTTTCATCTGACAGCATTGTTGTTACTGATTCAATTCCTTCTGGATATACCTATAATGCTAGTAGCGATGCTCTCGGATGGTCTCTAGATATGATGAATAATATTGCTTCTATTTCTTTGACTGCTGCTGACCTTCCTGGAGGTACTTTGGACTTCTTAGAGGAAGTTTGCGTTGATATAGATTTGATTGTGAATGGTGGTGGAGGACTAGATTATGTCAATGAAGCTGAAATTGCTGGAGCAACGGCTATCGTAAATGGCATGCCAAATTTTGTAACTGTTGATAACGACGGTAACTTTGATAGTGATCCATCGAATGATGCAGGAGGTGTACCTAATGGACTTTCTGACAATGTCATTGATGGAACTGGTAATGCAGCCCCAGGTACTGATGTAGCGGCTACGGACGAGGATGATCAAGATCCTGAGCAGATACCCCTGGTTGACTTTGCTTTACGAAAAACAATTGACCCAATGGATCCAGGTCCATATGGAGTTGGGGATACAGTTACATTTCTGATAGAAATTATCAATCAAGGAAATGTTTCTGGTAATTCTTTTACAATAAATGACTACGTTCCTAGCCATCTAGAATTCCAGCCAAGCATTAATCCGGGATGGACACCTACATTACCTGGAACTAGCACTACAGTAATGCTTAATCATTTTCCAACAGTAGGTCCGAATGAGATTGATACAATATCCATAGACCTCATTGTCTTAACAGGAGGAGCTGATCAGGCAAGTTATACGAATCATGCTGAAATAGGTTTAGTGTTCGCAGCTTCTGGAGGTCCAGTACAACCAGGTGGTTTAATCGGCCCCGGTGCAAATATAACCACCTTCGATGTTGACAGTTCTCCAAATGCTATTTCTGGCGATGATCCAGGTGCAGATCAAAATAGCGCAAATAGCCCATTTAACCCAAATATGGCAGATGATGCCATAGACGGTGTCGCGAATGGTTCACCTAATGAACCTGGTGATATGGGAGATCCTACAATGGATGAAGATGATGCTGATCCTGCCTTTGTTCCATTATTGGATGCAGCTTTAATCAAGACCAAGCCAGCTATGTTAGGTCCTGTCGATGTTGATAATGTAGTTACCTTTACGGTGACAGTGACTAATCAAGGTAACAGTCCCATAGATTCCCTTGCATTAATTGACTACATTCCTGAGGGGTATGACTTTGTTGACAACAACTCTTGGACTGCTTCAGGAATGAATGCAATTCTTATTGCAACAGTTGGAAATAATTTGATTCCAATGGGAGGCCTTCTTCCTCAGCAGAGTCTTGATTTTCCTATCGAATTAAGTATCTCTCCACTTGCAAGATTGGACAATTTGCTAAATATAGCTGAAATTACTGGTGTTAGAGATTTAAACGGCTTGACAGAGGCTGATGACGAGGATAGTAATGCTGACAGCATTGTTGGAGATGATGGAGGAGGAGCTTATGAGATGGGTAGCGATAATGTTATCCTTGGTGATGGTACAGGTGCTCCAGGAGATACAGATCCATTGACTGATGAAGACGATTCTGATCCAGAAGGAGTTGATTTGCTTTTATATAGCTTAGGAAACCAAATATGGGTAGATGAAAATAACAATGGACTGATTGATGGGGAAATGGGAATTGAAGATGTAGTGGTTGAGCTGTATTGGTTAAATCCTACCACAAGTATGTTTGAGTTATTGGCTACAGAAATGACAGGTAGTGATGGATTATACTTATTTGATAGCCTAACATCAGGAGATTATAAGGTAGTTCTTCCTTATAGTAATTTTGATGTGGGAGGTATTTTGGAAAATTATACGGGAAGCACAGGTTCCGGTCCTGAAATCGGAGCTGGACCATATGAAGACGCAATGTATGGAGTGAATGATGGAAATTCTTCGCTTGATAATGATGATAATGGAGTTGCTGTTCCAGGCATTATGGATCCATTCGTGATAGAAAGTGATACCGTCACCTTAGCAGATTCTGACGAGCCACTAGTGGGCGATGAAACGGGTCCAGATAATGACCCACTTACACCTGATGAGACTGAAAACTTAACCATAGATTTTGGTGTGGTTCCTTTACATACGATTGGGAGCCAAGTCTGGACAGATGAGAATAACAATGGAATATTAGAAGACGGTGAGATGCTCGTAGAAGGTGTGGAAGTAGTCTTGCACTATGTATTGCCAGATGGCTCATGTGTTGCAGTGGATACCGTATACACAGATATCGATGGCGTTTATATTTTCGACAGCCTGACAGCTGGTCCATACATTGTAGAGATTACACCAATGAACTTCGAAGATGGGGAGCC
>CAZMYK010000500.1:0-3798 GCA_964570435.1 uncultured Saprospiraceae bacterium
AAGGTAGTTGGCGGCTGAAAGGCCTATTTTTTCATTTGGCGAACTCAACTCTCCGAGAATTCTTTCCACGATGCTTATGTATGGATACTTATGGATCTGTCTCAGGATATTACACCTCACTCTATAATCACTTTCTTGACTGTAAAAGTCAAATAACTCCCGACGCAGATCTGCTGCACCTAGTCTTGTCAAGGCAGTACCTAGCGCCATTCTTATGTCAGGGTCTGAATGCTCCTTCATGACTTGCAAGGCTTGGAATTTCGATTCTGACAATTCTGCTTTTTCGAATCTGTAGAAGTACTGTGCTGCCATCTTCTGGATACTTAGAGGGTAGTTTTCAACCAGGAACTTTAACATTACTTGGTCACCTTCAGGGGCAAAAATGTCTCTTAGTCCGTACTGGTATATAGCGTTGGCTTGGCCTTTCACAAGCATTGTGTCGGTTGGCCTATAGGTAGAAACAGTTGCTATGGATTTAAGGTATGGCTCAGAACCGACTTTTCCCATAGCTTCAAGGACGGCCTCATTGAATGCATTGTTGACGTCGATTGAGTCTTGTTGTGTAAAGGCCTCTAAGAGGGCATTTGCAGCGGACGGATTCCTGATTTGACCCAAGGCGAATGCAGCTGCGGTCTTTACTTCAATAAAAGGATCTTGCAGCAAGCCTACTAAAGAGTCATAGGCCTCTTCAGTTTGAAAGGAAGCGAAGGCATTGGCAGCGAAAAATCGGTTGGCTGGATTAGGATCATTGGTAAAAAGCAACAAGGAATCAAGATCTTGCTCCACCTGCAAGTCAATGATGTGTCTGATTGTAGGGTCCTTGAAATCGATAGTCACCTCGTGATAGACCTCTTCAGTGGGAGGAACACAACTGACCATCCATAAGAAAAGAAGGATCAGACTACCACTCTTCTTCATCGAACTCTTCTTCCTCGAATTCATTTTTCAGAATTTTCTTTTTTAAAATGGCTTCTTGCTCATCTTCAGGTTCTCCCTGTTTGAATCTGCTGCAGTCCATATACTGATAGGCTCCACCTACCTTATTAAATCGTTTTTCACTATTGAATCCTGATTCAGGATCGGCCTCTAATTTCTTCAGAAACTTGATAAAGAATGGCCTCGCCATCACAAAACCTTGGCCAGCATCTAGGGTAAAGAAACGAACCCAATTTTCATCTCCTCCAACCCATGTTCCTACCACCAAATCAGGAGTAATTCCCATAAACCATCCATCTGTGTAGTCATTTGTTGTTCCGGTTTTACCACCAACTTCGGCCTTAATTCCTAAGCCATATCTGCCTGCTACATTATTCTTCAGCATGTCTACCATGACAGCATTATATACAGGATTCAAGGCTTCCTGCTTTTTGCCAACTTGTCTATGGATTACCTTGCCATTCTTGTCTTCGATTCTAGATATAAAAATCGGTTCTGTATAGACTCCATTATTCGCAAAGGTCGTGTAAGCACCTGCCATTTCTTTCACTGTAAGATCCATAGCACCGAGGGATATTGATGGAAGGTTAGGGACAACAGGCTCGCCGTTAGGATGTTTAAGCTGGGTCTTTACACCTGCATTCTTTAGGAGGTTCCTAATCACCTCTACTGTACCCATTTCTTTCACAAGCCTCACCGTGATCGAGTTTTTCGAATACAATAAGCCTTGATACAAGTTGTACTTATTACCTGTAAATATCTCATTAGCATTATTGGGTGTCCAGACATCTATCAGGTCGAAATTGCTTTCTCCAGGTACGATGGTATATTGTATATCGTCAAAGGTCTGGCAGGGAGAGATATTTTGGAAGGCAATTGCTGAGCTATATACGAAGGGCTTGACAGTAGATCCAACTTGCCTTCTTGTGGTAACATGGTCATACTTGAAGTACTTAAAACCTGTCCCACCTACCCAAGCCTTAATATAACCTGTGCCTGGTTCCACTGCAAGGATGCCAGTTTGCAAGTGCCTAAGGTGGTACTCAACCGAATCGTAGGGACTCATCATTTTTTCTTCCTCTCCTTCTTCATTATAGGAGAAAACTGTCATCTTGATCTCTTGATTGAACTCCTCTTCATATAGGCTGTAAAAGTTCTTGTACTCTGCTTGTAAGTTAGACCACTCTGGGCTACTTATTAGTTTGCTGTAGCTATCCTTGTCGCTATTCGAAATTAACTTGTCTTTGATCAGTTTGTCTACATTTTCGTAGTCAATGATGAGCGGGAGCTTGTATCGAGAAATCTGCACTCCTGAGAAGGCTTGGTTAACTTTCCTAACAGCATCGCCGATGGTCCTTGTGAAAAGGGATTCATAACGATCGGAATCATAAATCCTACGCATGAGCGATGCCTCACGAAGACCTTGTTGTCTCTTATCTGCCTTGAACCTATAAGGGCTCATGCCCCTCCATCTCTTCCAATATCTCTCTTGGACTGTAGCCATATGCTCCCTCATCGCCTCCTCAGCATGTGCTTGGTAGATGGGATTGATGGTCGTGTGAATCTGTAAACCGTCAGTGTAGATATTGTACTTTGTACCGTCAGGCTTAAGCAAGTCCTCGCTTTCAAATAGGTCCTTAAGCCACTTAGTAAGCTCCGCCCTAAAGTAGGGTGCAAGACCGTCATTGTGATTTTCTCTTTCGAACCCAGACATGTCCAATTCTACTTGCATTAGACTATCTCTGGCTTCTTGACTTATGTGGTCGTAGCGCTCCATTTGTGCCAAAACTACATTCCTTCTCTTTTGAGCTTTCTCTGGGAAGCGGATTGGATTATATAGTGATGGATTCTTTAGCATTCCTACAAGGACGGCTGCCTCTTCTTGTTTCAGGTCTTTTTGGTTCACTCCAAAGTAAGTCTGGGCCGCAGCTTGGACTCCATGAGCACCATTGATGAACTCGAATTTGTTAAGATACATGGCCACAATTTCCTCCTTCGTGTAGCTTTTTTCAATCTTCACGGCGGTGATCCACTCCTTTAGTTTTATTTTCAGAAGTGCATACGCCCTGCCTAAACTTCCCTTTCCGCCTAGATTAGGTCTATCGAATAGTAGTTTGGCCAGCTGCTGAGTTATTGTACTTCCTCCTCCTCCACTATCCTGGCCAAGAAGCAATGACTTGACAAGGACCCTGCCAAGCGCTTTGAAATCTATCCCACTGTGCTTGCTGAATCTTACATCTTCTGTGGCATAAAGGGCCGAAGTAATGTATGGCGAAAGTGAATCGTATGGAACGTTTTCGCGATTCTCAATATAGTACTTACCGATGGGTGTTCCTTCGGAGGCATAGACGATGGAGGCAAGGTCATATGTCGGATTCTCTAAAATTTCGAAACTAGGTAGGTCATCATTGGCTAGGAAGACAAAGAATCCGATGAGGAAAATCAAAGCAAGTAGTGATAGTACCCAAAGCGCTTTGATGGTTAGGCGAAGAATACCTGATTTTTTACGTTGACTACCTGAATCATCCGTTTTTAGCCTGATTGCCAATTTTTTCGCTCTGCTTTAGTTCGAGGGGCAAAATAATCGAAATATTGCTGAAATCAGGGATTACAGATCGTTTTTTTAATTTACAGTGAAACACATGTCTTGACTGTCATAGGCTGAGGATGCAAGTGTCTGGTGTTTTAAGAAATTGTAATTGGATCGGTAAGTTATTTTTCTAATTTCTTACTTACGATTATCTTAATACCCAAATAGTGTCATAAGATGGTTAACTTTTTAAGTCCTGCTTTCATAATTCTTACTTCGACAGGTATCCTTGTTTGGCTAATCTGCCTCTACCTTCTAAGGCATCCACCTAA
>CAZMYK010000501.1:0-3789 GCA_964570435.1 uncultured Saprospiraceae bacterium
CTCAGATGACGATTTACAAGAGTACGATTCAGCTCTTGCGAATCCCCTTTTCTATTAATTTACTTCCAATTTTTTTGTTTGCTATCTATACAGCGGACCAAATATCTTGGTGGAAATTGGCCTTAATTTTCATTGTGATTCACTTCATTTTCTATCCAGCAAGCAATGCTTACAACAGCTTTATGGATCGTGATACCGGGGCCATCGCAGGCATTGAAAAGCCACCAAAGCCCACCCAACAATTGTACTATGCTTCAATAGTTCTAGACTTATTGGGCCTATTGATCAGTGCGTTTATTTCGATGCCATTTCTAGTGATTAATCTTCTCTTGGTATTGCTTTCACGCGCCTACAGCTGGAGAGGGATTCGCATTAAGAAGTATGCTTTAGCGGGATTTGTGATGGTGGCACTGGCCCAGGGAGGTGCGAGCTTCCTGAATATGTACATGGGTATGAATGAGGTGGGCATTGATGCTATCAGTAGTGGAGTCTGGCGTAATACTATTGTAGCAAGTTTGTTTGTTGCAGCAATCTATCCTATCACACAGATTTACCAGCATGAGGAAGATGAAAGTAATGGTGACATGACGATTAGCAGACTACTAGGCATCAGAGGGACTTTTCTCTTTAGTGGATTCATATTTATTTTGGCAAATGTACTTTTATATTTCTCATTAGAACTTAGACCCTTTATAATTTTTGAGTTGGTGATGTTGCTTCCGATGGTCTACTTTATTTACTGGATGCTAATTACATGGGATGACTTCACAAAGGCAAATTTCAAGCGAACAATGACGATGGCGCTAAGTGCAGCAATGGCAATGAACATAGGATTCTTAGCAATCATAATTTTGAAGGCCTATTTATAGGACAACCTTATTCTTGCTCTTTCTCGTATTATTAGAAATATTACTTTAATTTACCATTTCTGGCTAAAAACACTAGATGAGTTACATAAATGCGATTGGGATAGCAAATCCTAAATACCGTTCTGAGCAGATGGAAATCTATGAGTATATGGTGAAGGCAATTCCATTTTCAGAGAAGGAAAGGAAAATACTTCGCTACTTGTACCGAAAAAGTGGGATTGATAATCGCTACTCTGTTCTACCTGACTTTTCTGATGAAACGGCGCAGGATAGATTTTTTGATGAAAATGCTATGAAAAGCCCAAGTGTCGAGAAGCGATTGGCGATCTACAATCGGGCATCACTCCCACTTGCCTTGGAAGCGATTGGTAATTGTTTGAGCGATTCATCAGTACCAAGTAATGAAATCACCCACATCGTTACTATTTCTTGTACCGGCATGTCAGCACCTGGCATGGACACGATGATTATTAAGCAGCTAGATTTAAGTAAAAGCATCCACCGATTTAATATCAACTTTATGGGATGCTTTGCGGCGATTAATGGTCTTAAATTAGCCGACACAATATGCCAAGCGGATCCTTCAGCTAAGGTTATGGTGGTTTCGCTTGAACTATGCACCTTGCATTTTCAGAATTGTATTTCAGATGATTATAATCTTTCTAACATGTTATTTGCAGATGGTGCTGCGGCTACTATCGTGACTGCTTCACCAGTAAATGGTAAGGCCCTTAATATTCATGGGTTCTATTCTGATATTAATAATGCAGGGGAAGAAGATATGAGCTGGAACATTAGCTCAACGGGTTTTCTTATGAAGCTAAGCTCTTATGTTCCGCAACTTTTGAAGTCAGGATTCAGAGGTGTCTTAGACAAGATTCTCGGCCACTACGATATATCCTATGAAGACCTTTCTCATTGGGCCATTCATCCGGGAGGACGAAAGATCCTTGATAATATAGAGGAAGAATTTAGCTTAGATGATAGACAATTAGAAGCGAGTAGGGGAGTGCTTAGAAATTATGGTAATATGTCATCACCGACCATCCTTTTTGTTCTAAAGGAAATTCTAGAAGCTGCGGAAAAAAAGAAGGGAGAATATGTATTTGCTGCCGCCTTCGGTCCCGGTCTTACAACAGAAACAGCCCTCCTAAGCCATGTCTAGGGATTTCTCACAGCGTTCGTTTCAAAAGGAACTACTTGACAATGATGAGATTCCTTTCGATGACATTGCTGTTACCCTTGATGAACTGCACTTTATCAATACCTACCTTGGTGGATATAATGCTACAAGATGTGGACTTAGAAAGTTATGTTCTAGGAATGCCTCTAAGTTAAAGATAGCTGATATTGGGTGTGGAGGTGGACACAACTTGATGGAAATAGAAAAATGGTGTGGAAAGCGAGGAATAGAGGTAGACCTAGTAGGGATTGACTTGAAAGAAGAATGCACTAAGTATGCTTCAGAAAAGACGAAACACCTTTCGAATATTAGATACATCACGAGTGACTATCGCGATGTTGAAGAAGATTTTGATATCGTACATAGTTGCTTATTTACCCACCATCTTAACGATGATCAATTGGAGAACTATTTAAAATGGGCACTTGAACACAGTAGGATAGGGGTTCTTGTGAACGACCTGCACAGAAATCCGCTTGCTTATCATTCGATAAAAGTACTAACTGCCTTGTTTTCTAAGTCATACCTGGTTAAGAACGATGCCTGTCTCTCTGTACTACGTTCCTTCAAAGCAGGAGAGTGGGAGCGTTTTGCTCCTGGATGTGACGTTCATTGGAATTGGGCCTTCCGTTACACCACAATTATTAGGAAGTGAATAAGGACTACCAAGTAGCTATTATTGGAGCAGGCCTTGCTGGCTTGGCGCTGGCAATTCGGTTGCGGCGAGCTGGTTTTACTGTGGTCTTGTTTGAAAAGTCCAAGTTCCCTTTTCACAAGTTGTGTGGAGAGTACTTGTCAAGGGAATCCCTACCATATCTTAAGTCCTTGGGAATAGATATGGACTTACTAGGACCTGCCGAAATAGACCGCCTACTAATCACAAATGCCTCAGGGAAGAAGTTGTCTTTTAATCTTCCACAGGGAGGCGTTGGCATTTCCAGGTACCTATTAGATTTCGAACTCTATAAAATAGCTATTTCTGAAGGAGTTCATGTGATGGAAGATACTTATGTTCAGCGATCTGACTACATTGACCTAAAGCATAATATACAAACAAAGAAGGGGGAGTTCTCCAGTGAATTACTGATCTCTGCATTCGGCAAGAAGTCTAATCTTGCAGGAGAAAACAAGATTGGAGTAGGGGATAGCAACGACTACATTGGCATCAAGTATCATGTGAAAAATGTAGACCACCCAGAAGATCTAATATCCATGCATAATTTCGAAGACGGTTACTGTGGTGTTTGTAGGTTAGAAAAGGATTGGGTATCAGTTTGTTACTTGAGCCACACCGATAATCTCAAGAAGGTTGGCAATTCCATAGCAAAGATGCAGAAGGAGGTACTATTTCGAAATCAAGAAATACGGAAAGTCTTTGAGAATTCTGAATTCATTTATGATAAACCAATCACAGTCTCGAATATTGATTTCAAAAAGAAACAACTGGTCAAGGATCATGTGATGTATGTTGGTGATGCCGCTGGGCTTATTACTCCTCTGTGTGGGAATGGAATGTCTATGGCGCTGCATGGGTCGTATATCTTGAGCCTTGCCATCATGAAGTACTTCAGAGAGGATTTAGATCGCGAAGCATTATATAAGACCTATCAAAAGGCATGGGATTCGCAATTTAGTAGAAGAATGGCCGTAGGAAGAACAATTCAGAAGGCCTTTAGGAAGGAAAGAAATGCGGATAAAGCTATTTCACTGCTAACAACTTTTCCCTTCCTGAACAAA
>CAZMYK010000502.1:0-3787 GCA_964570435.1 uncultured Saprospiraceae bacterium
GGATTCGAATGATGTCGAAATGAATGCCATTCTGATCAACAATGGATTCAATATCTCTTTTCCGGAAGAGGTGGTTGCCGAGTCTGAATTGTTGAATGATGAGATTACTTCTGAAGATGAAAAACTGAGACGAGATTTCCGAAAGATCACTACAATTACTATTGATCCGGATACTGCTAAAGACTTCGATGATGCCCTTTCATTACAGAAGTTAGCGAATGGAAATATTGAAGTGGGTATTCACATTGCAGATGTGACCCACTATGTGAAACAAGGTACCGCCTTAGATAAGGAAGCCTTTAGGAGGTCAACATCTGTCTACCTAGTGGATAGGGTGGCACCTATGCTACCTGAGCGACTTTCGAATGAGCTCTGTTCGTTGAGACCCAATGAGGATAAGTTTACCTTCTCAGCAGTTTTCGAATTTGATAAAGATTATAAGGTTGTGGGTGAATGGTTCGGAAAGACCTTGATTCACTCAGATCGCAGGTTCACCTACGAGGAGGCCCAAGAAATCATAGAGACAGGTAAGGGAGATTTTGCGGAGGAAGTTCAATTGATGAACAAGATTGCCTTAAAACTCAGAAAAGAAAAGTATGCGAATGGAGCGATTTCATTTGAGTCGGATGAAGTGAAGTTTAAACTCGATGAAAAGAGCAAGCCCATTGCCGTCTACGTCAAGGAACGTAAGGAAGCGCATATGTTGGTGGAAGATTTTATGCTCCTTGCCAACAAGGGGGTGGCAATCTACATTGACAAGAAGAGCGGGGGTGTGGAAATTCCATTTGTTTATAGAATTCACGACGAACCGGATCCTGATAGAATCCAAGATTTTGCTTTATTTGCTAAGGAATTAGGTTTCGAGATGAAGACTGATACTCCCGCCCAGATTATAGAATCATTTAACAGTTTGGGAGCAGCGGCCAAGGAAAATGAATTGCTAAAGATGTTGGAACCGTTGGCCATTAGGACCATGTCAAAGGCAGTATATACAACTGATAACATTGGCCACTATGGACTTGGATTCGATTTCTATGCTCATTTCACGAGTCCGATTCGTCGCTATGCTGATGTCTTAGTGCATCGTGTTTTGTATGTTAATCTTGGTCAGCAGGCTAAGAGGTGGAATAAACAAGCCCTTGAAGACCAGGCCGTTCATATTTCTGCTCAAGAAAGAAAGGCAATGACCGCTGAAAGGGAAAGCATCAAGTATAAGTCTGTGGAATTCATGCAAGGAAAAGAAGGCGAAGAATTCGATGCCAACATTTCTGGCATGATCGATAAGGGAATTTTTGTTCAACTAAAAGAATCTAAGGCCGAAGGACTAATCTTGTTTAGTGACTTCCATGAAAGCTTCGAATTGAGTGAAAGCAAACTGAAGGCAGTTGGGCTCAAATCTAAGCGAATTTTGAAGATGGGTCAGGAGCTAAGAGTAAGGCTTTTGGAGGCCGATTTGCACGCTAGACAGCTTGATTTTGAGATTGTTGTGGAATAGATCGACCAAAAAGTGATAACACATCTTGAAATTATTTAATATTTAAGAAACTTATTGTCAATACTTGCGTTAGTATCTATGCGTGATATGAATAAATATTGTTTTTTTTAATATATTTATTTAGAAGATATTAGTGATTTGTTATATATTTGGGAAAGAAAAGTGGGGTAGGTGACGGTCTATCTCTTATTAAAGTAGAAGATAATATCTAACAATATAATAGCATATTTGAAGATAATCTAAGATCCAAGAATGTGCCAAAAGAAGTAGTTTTCTTATTTTGAGACCTTAGTCGAAAAGTCCGGGCTTGCTTGCAAGTTCGGGCTATTTTTTTGTCCCTACTTGGTCTTCCTTCCCTTCCATGTGTAGCTTCCTCCTCCCATCGCCCAAAGACCAGCAATGAAGATGTAGAAAGTCTGGATAAGAAGTGCCGGTATAAAGTACTTCAGCACTGCTTGCTTTTTAAAGTAGGCCGTCATGTTTTGCAAGTACAGAAAGTCCATTGCGCCTTTAATTAGTACTTGCATCAAGAGGACGAAGAGGCTTAGACCTGCGGTCAGCGGGATGAGTAGAATGTTCAGAATTATAGAACAACTAAGTAACCAGATCGTGGCGGGGATCGCCTTGTAGATCCCTCTAGAAAATCGGTTGTTTTTACTAGCCCAGCGCTTCCTTTGCTGCCACAATGAGGACCAAGTATTTTCTGCCGAAGTCGAAACCACTGAGCTTTTTGATTTTAAGAAACCGATTGACTGTGTATGCTTCCGACCAACCTTATCGACAAAGAAGACATCATCTCCAGAAGCCACATCGAGGTTGTCTTCATAGGGCATTAGCTCATCATAGAGTGATTTTTCGAAGGCAAGGTTAGCCCCATTGGCAAGAAAGTGGGTCTTGTTGTGGATTCCAGCACCATGGAGCCCCATCACACCGCAAGTATCCATGACTTGGAAGTATTCCAATACATTTTCTTTGGCCTCTAGGCTGACCATTCCTACAATCATTCGCTTATCTGTGTATTCATAGTAAGAAGTAAGGCTGATTAACCAATCCGTATTGACAATACAGTCAGCATCTAGCGTGACGATGAGGTCCCCTTTTGCCATCCTTAGGGCCTGCCTGATGGCCTCCTTTTTACCGGAACCTTCATTGGAAATCACCTCAATAGCGTCGGGAATGCGATCGAGTGACCGATCATTCGAATGATCATCCACGGCTATGATCTGTAAGTTTTTTTTCGGATAGGTTGCACGTAGAACGCTCTGAAGACATTGACCCAAAGTCCCTTCCTCATTGCGAAAAGGAACTACAACCGAAACCTTGGTGTCAGGACGAAAACCTGGTGAAACTTCCCATTCCTCTATTTCCTGCCAAGCAGTCAGAATATGTGTGATAACGAAAATATAGAGGAAGGCTAGCAGAACAGAGAAAAAGTAGAAGACAATGGTCATCTGGCATTCCTTCCTCCTTGGCTGGAGTCTCTATAGTTTTCCTGTTTTACTTTTCCAAACTCGTCCAGGTCTAAAGGCTCGTCGTCTATTTCTTCATAATCCACAAAGTCTCCATCTTGAGCACCTCCTACTTGGCCTGTAACTTGTCTAAGTCTTTTACCCATGAGAGCCCGGAATAAAAGAACCACAAATACAATGGGATAAAGAAAGAAGGTCAATGCACTAGCTCCAATTCCGTAAAGAGGATTTTTAGCGAATAGACCACCAAGTTGCTTAATAAATTGCAAGACCACCTTGTAGTCGATGATGAGAGTTGCTATCAGTAAGACAGGTGCAATAAAGTAAAGTAGATTGAATATTCCCCTAACTACGAAGAAGAGGCTTACGAGAATTACAATCATCATGATGATACCAATCCAATTTCCCATTGAATTGCCTCGACCCCTTCTGAAATCCGGATTCACTGCCATTTCTTGAATTTATAACTTGAAACTATTAAAATTACCTAATAGTTTCGACATATCGACCAACTAAGTCTTCTAATTGACCAGCAGAACCGAATTAATTATACCCATTTCATCTTGCTCTGAAAGTTCATTCGAAGGATCGACAAGCCAGTCACCATTCACAATAAACTTGTAGTAGTGCTTGCCTGGTGGAAGATCAACTTCAACACGCCAGGTGTCTCCCTCCTTTACCATAGGAATAGACTTCTTGTTCCAGTTGTTGAAGCTCCCAGTGAGGTAGGCGTTTCTTCTACCCTGATCTGTGCCGACTTCGAAACTGACCTTTTTACCCACTAAGTGAATAGAGTTGAAGGGCTGGTGCTCATTAAGCAGTT
>CAZMYK010000503.1:0-3784 GCA_964570435.1 uncultured Saprospiraceae bacterium
TCAATATAGATGGCTCCCAAGAGCTTAGCTAAGCTCTTGGCCAAGGTGCTTTTCCCACAAGCTGAGAATCCATCTATTGCTACTATCATAAATAAATAAGCCTTACAAATTTCCAAATTGTAAGGCTTAAGTTAATTTTTTTTATGTTTAATATTCATCCTCATTAAAGAGAAAATCATCTTTTCTTGGATAATCCGGCCAGATATCCTCCATGGTGTCATAGATCTCTCCTTCATCTTCGATCGCTTGCAAGTTTTCAATAACTTCCAAGGGCCGCCCAGATCTTACGGCGTAATCAATTAACTCATCACGAGTTGCTGGCCAGGGTGCATCCTCTAGGTGGTGCGCTAATTCTAATGTCCAATACATACTTAAATTGGTTCAATTATAAAATACAAAACTCTCGCATTTCCCGCAAAAATAAATAAATATCAATTCTATGCAAGAAATAATGAACTTACTTCGACCTATCTCTAAACGACAAGCTTAGCAGTTTGTTTAAACTTAGTATAGTTAGGGAAGAAATATAGTTCTAATACTATTAACCACTAAAGAAGAAAAAGATTCCCTGAATGAATAGTTTTTTTGAAAAGCTACTACAACTATAGAATTAACATAGCGTCACCGTAAGAAAAGAAGTTGTATTTTTCTTTAACAGCCTCATTGTATACTTCCATAGCAAGGTCGTGGCCCATGAATGCTGATATCATAATTAGCAAGCTCGTCTTAGGTAGGTGAAAATTAGTCACCATTGCATTTGCAATACTGAATTCATAAGGTGGATAGATAAATAGATTGGTCCATCCTTCAGCAGCTTTGAGGTTACCAGTCGCACTAACAGCCGATTCTATACTTCGCATAGAAGTCGTTCCGATGGCACAAACTCTTTTTCCTGCAGCCTTAGCCTTGTTCACCTTTTCAACAGCGTCCTGGGTAATTTTAAAATATTCGGCCTCCATCTTATGCTTAGACAGATCCTCTACCTCAATATTTCTAAAAGTACCAAGTCCGACGTGGAGTGTTAGTTCTGGAAGCTCAACTCCCTTTAACTCTAACCTCTTCATAAGACTTCTACTAAAGTGTAGTCCAGCAGTCGGCGCAGCAACTGCTCCCACCTCTTTCGCATATATGGTTTGGTATCTTTCTGCATCAAGCGCTTCTACTTCCCGATCTATGTACTTAGGGAGTGGCGTGTTTCCTAGGTCATTCAGAATTTTATAGAAATCTTCATCAGGTCCATCAAAGAAAAACCTTATGGTTCTTCCGCGAGAAGTAGTATTGTCGACTACCTCAGCAATCAGAACATCATTACCACCTTCATCATTGAAATACAACTTGTTTCCAACTCTAATCTTTCTAGCGGGATCTACAAGTACATCCCAAAGCTTTGAGTCTTTGTTTAATTCTCTGAGTAGAAAAACCTCAATCTTTGCACCCGTTTTCTCCTTGGTCCCATACATTCTCGCAGGAAAAACCTTCGTATTATTAAAGATTAAGGCATCACCTTCGTCAAAGTAATCTATGAGATCTTTGAATACCTTGTGCTCAACCTTTCCGGTGTCACGATGGACGACAAGAAGTCTTGCTTCGTCTCTTTCTTCACTAGGATATTGGGAGATGTGTCCATCAGGCAATTCGAATGCAAAGTTTGATAGTTTAGTTCTCATAAATTTTACAATTTAGATAAGATAGTTGACCAGAATAGATTTACTTCACAGAATCCACAATCGCCTTGAATGAAGCCGGGTGGTTCATTGCAAGATCAGCCAGTACCTTCCTGTTAAGTTGAGAACCAGCTTTGCTTAGGCCATGCATCAAAGTAGAATAAGTCATCCCATTCAATCTTGCCGCAGCATTAATTCTTGTAATCCAAAGTCTTCTGAAAACTCTTTTCTTGTTCTTTCTATCTCGGTATGCATATTGAAGACCTCTTTCAACAGCATTCTTCGCTACTGTGTAAACTTTTGATCTTGCTCCGAAATAACCTCTTGCTGCTTTTAAGATCTTCTTCCTTCTCCTTCTGGAAGCAACAGCGTTAACTGATCTAGGCATAATAAATGTGATTTAGTGCGAATCAGAGGATAGTATCTATCACTTTGCCTGATTCCTCGTTAAACAATATTTTTTCTTACAAACAAAGCATGTCTTTGACTCTTCCTTCATCTGCCTTATCAACAGTCGTAGAGCCAACTAGCCTTGTCTTTGCTTTCTTAGATTTCTTTCTCAAAAGGTGAGACATTCCTGACTGGAATCTTTTGATTTTTCCAGACCCAGTAACTTTGAATCTTCTTTTCGCACCTGAGTGCGTTTTCATCTTTGGCATAAGTAAAGATTTAATCTGCTTTTTTCAAATAGTTTGCAAAGATACTATAAAATTGACAAATTGCAATTTTAATTGTGGGATTTAATAGCATCTGTATTTGTAGGAAAAAACTTCTTACAATCGTATCCCAAATCCTTCCCTGTGTGATAGAGTAACTTAGAAGTTAGCAAGTGGTCCAAATGCACCCTTCCTGCTATTTCTTCTTCTTTTTCTTAGGTGAGACAATGACAATCATTCTCCTTCCTTCCATCTTTGGTAGGGCCTCAGCAGCACCGTACTCTTCTAATTCTTTTAGGAATCGAAGTAAGAGTAATTCCCCTCTATCCTTGAATACGATTGTTCTACCCCGGAAGTGAACGTAGGCCTTAACTTTTGCTCCATCTTCCAAGAACTTTTTCGCGTGGTTCAGCTTAAAGTCGAAATCATGGTCATCTGTATTGGGGCCAAAACGTATCTCTTTAATGACAGTCTTCGCAGTCTTTGCCTTAATTTCTTTCTCCTTTTTCTTTTTATTGTAGAGGAAACGCTTGTAATCAATGATCTTACAGACCGGTGGCTTAGCCTTTGGGCTAATTTCGACAAGATCTAAGCCCAAGTCTTCAGCCCATCTTTTGGCTTTGTAGGTATCATATATTTCTGGAAGAATTTTCATTCCAGCTACCTCACTAACTTCATCTAAGTTATCACCTACCAATCGAATTTTTGGGATTCTAATATTTTCGTTAATTCTGTGTTCTGCTTCTTTGCGAACGATTTTTCCTCTAGTTCTTCTTGCCAAATTTTTGCTTGTTTAATTATATAATAAGGAAAAGTATCCCTATTTCTAAAGGATACTTCTCAATTTTAGTTCAATATTTCTATTTTTTAATGTCTTCCGACTCGACTTTCTTTGAAAATTCAATCTCCAGACCATCCTTTTCTTTATTCATCTTAGCGAGAAGTTCACTATCTGCATCTGGATTATTCGTCAAAATAAACTCCGCCAGCGGGTCTTCGATATATTTCTGAATAGCCCTATTTAACGGTCTAGCTCCATACTGTGGATCGAATCCCTTCTCTGCGACAAACTCCTTTGCTTCATCAGAAAGCTGCAATTTGTAATTCATTCCTTCCAATCTTCCAAACAAGTCAGCCAAGCTGATATCTATAATCTTGAAAATATCTTCCTGATCTAGACTATTGAAAATCACTACATCATCTATCCTATTTAGAAATTCTGGAGAGAATGTTCTCTTAAGTGCACTTTGAATGACTGACTTAGAATGATCTTCTGCAGATTCCTTTCTAGATTGTGTCGCAAAACCAACTCCTTGTCCAAAATCTTTCAACTGCCTAACACCAATATTTGAAGTCATGATGATCAAAGAATTCTTGAAGTCTACTTTTCGACCTAGGCCATCAGTCAACTGCCCATCATCTAGGACTTGGAGCAAGATATTATACACATCGGGATGAGCCTTC
>CAZMYK010000504.1:0-3781 GCA_964570435.1 uncultured Saprospiraceae bacterium
GAAAATACCAACTACTTGCTTGATTCAGACCAAGGAAGGTATGTCCTTTGTATTTGTGAACAGAAGACGGCCGATCAAGCACGACAATTGACCGACCTACTGAAGCATTTAGAAAGAAACCACTTCGATACTTCGAAGACGATCCAGACCATCGATGACAATTCCATCACGATGTGGAAGGGAAAGCCAGTCATCCTCAAAGTATTTATTGAAGGCCGAATTCAAAAAGACATTCCTCCTAAAATCCTGCGTTTGATCGGCAAGCAAGTTGCCAAGCTACACCAGGTTGAGGCCCCTGACTTCCTCCCCAGACAAGTCAACTATGGGAAGGAGGAATTCTCAAAAGTCAAGGAATACGACTCGAATTCCGAATTTGATCTTTGGTTGACGGGCATAGGAGAGTACATGATGCCCTTCTTCGACCTCAACTTGCCCAAGTCCCTAGTTCACAGCGATGTCTTCTGGGACAATGTGATTATTAGGGAGAATGAAGATTCGGCAGTCATCATGGATTTCGAAGAATCAACCTATTATTATCGCGTATTCGATATTGGGATGACCATCATTGGAATTTGTGCAGAGGGAAAGCGTGTAAATTTGGATAAGGCGAGGCATCTTCTAGCTGGCTATCGATCCGTAGGTGAATTATTGGAGGAAGAGCTAAAGAGTCTGCGGGCATTTACCATTTATGCAGGTGCTTGTATGACTTTTTGGAGGCACCAAAATTTTAACCACCTTAAGCCGGACCCAAAGATGTTCCAACACTACCTAGGCTTGAAGGTCTTGGTTGACTTTATGATGGACCAGGATGATGATTGTTTTGCTTAGTAGATCTCAGTTGAAGGACCCAAATTCATTCTACCAAAAAATGAGACCAATGTCAAAAGATGACTTTCAATGAAACAAATCTGGTATAATTTTCCCTCAAAGAGCTTAAAGCTCTTTGAGGGAGCAAGTTGAGGGATGAGAAGTATATCGTACTTGGCTCTTCTTCTGATAATCCCCATTCATAAAACAGGCACGTTGCTGGATATATGGCGGTTGTCATAATTGGTGGGTGGAGCATAAGAGCGGAAGGATATTGGAAAGTTAACTTATAGTTAGTTGTGCGTCGTGAAATAAATTACAAGGTCAATATTACCTTCCCTACTGTTCTTCCTGTTTCGACTTGCAAATGAGCTTTCTTAATATCTTCAAAAAGGAAAGTTGCTGCAATTTCTGTTCGGATGATACCTTGCTCTAACATTTGTGCTACTTCCTTCATATCTGATCCGTTAGCTTCTACCAAGTAGAATGACAGGTCAATATCTCTATTTTTTGCCAATGTCTGTGCTTCCACTGAAATATCACCAGACGGTAGGGTAATTACTTTACCACCCTTCTTTGTAATTCCAATTGACTTTAATATCGTTTGTCCACCGACTCCGTCTAAAACAAAATCCACATCCATTAATTCTCTTGTAAAGTCTTGTTTAGTGTAATCAATATGCATGTCTATTCCTAAATCCTCTAAGAATTTCTTGTTCTTGCTGGAAGAAGTACTAATAACGTAAGCCCCATAATGCTTTGCAATTTGTATCGCATAATGTCCGACTCCTCCAGAACCAGCATGGATGAGAACCTTATCACCAGCTTTCACATTATTTCTTAAAGTTTGAAGGGCAGTTAAGCAGGCTAATGTAGCTCCAGCAGCTTCATTGTAAGATGTCCCATTGGGTATTTTTGCAAGATGAGTAATTTTCCCAATAGCATATTCCGCATAGGCATTTCCAGGAGCCTTAAAATTCAACATTCCAAAAACCCTTTCTCCAACCTTAAATTGTTCCACACCTTTTCCAAGTTCAACAATTTCCCCAGCGATATCCCAACCTAAAATCACAGGTCGTTGCTCTTCAAATAACCAATTTAAAACACCTTCATTCCTTCTTGCTTTTACATCCACAGGATTGATACTGATAGCTTTGACCTTGATAAGAAGCTCATTTTCAGCAGGCTTCGGTTTTTCAATTTCGGATAATTCCAGATGCTCTACTGTTCCTGCACTGTGTAAGTGATATACTTTCATTACTACTATTTTATTTTAAGATAACAATTTTGAACAAAGCTAAATTGATTGTATCTTTAAAACAAGTATGCACAAATAAGGTATATACTATACAAAAAGATACTAATACTGATTATGAGTGCTTTACGAGAAATGTAAATCGAGATTTATGGCAAAGAAAATTTCAAACGGACCTTATTGTTCGTTAGATTATGCCTTTAGAAGGATTGGCGGAAAATATAAAGGTCGCATCATTTGGTATATCTTCAAGTCAGATAATGTACTCCGTTATGGTGAGTTAAAAAGGAAACTTCAAAATATCACTCCAAAAATGTTGACCCAAACATTAAGGGAATTAGAACATGATAAATTATTAAAAAGAAAAGTCTATAAGGTAGTCCCGCCGAAGGTAGAATATTCATTGACAGATACTGGGAAAGAATTAATGCCCTTTCTCAATCATCTGAAAACTTGGGGAGACGAGCAATTACAAAAAGTAAAAAAAGCAAGTGCACAATAGATTGTAGAACGCACATAGGCAGCATACTCACCTTGACGATTGGGAATTAGAATAAACACAGATACTCTGCCTACCAATCAGGGAAGACGATCATTTCTGCTTTATTAAAATGGCTTACTTAACACTGGAAAGCGAAATCCTAGCCCTAATCATCGACCATTCCAGCCTAGAGCCACCGCAAAACTAGCTTACAGGAAACTTTCCCACATCCATCTTCCATCCTCTGTTTCAAACAAGTAGGCCGTCAACAATTACAATTTCAAAAAATTATTATTACCATTGTAAATCATGGAAGTGAAAAGGGAACTATTATTTTTCTTTAGTGCAATGGGAGCATTTAACGGTGTCATACTCTCCTTGTATTTCCTCCTTATTGCACGACCAAAACACATTTCTAATATCTTCTTAGGTGGTTTTTTGTTCAGCCTTAGTATCAGAATTGGGAAGTCAGTCTTTTTCTACTTTATTCCGGAGCTTGCTGCGAGTTTTAGACATATTGGCCTAATTGGCTGTTTTTTTATTGGGCCTTTCTTATACTTATATTTTCGAGCGATCAATGCACCTCATGACTCCAAAGACAAGACTTGGAAGATCCACTTGATCATCTTAGCCAGTGTAGTAATAGTGGGAAGCATCCTTTACCCGTACAACGGTAATATCGAAATTTGGGATAAGTATGTGGTCAGGAATATCTATCATCTATGGCTGGCCTATTCACTACTTGCAGGAGTTGAGCTATTCGGATATCTGAAGAGGAAAAGAAAAGAGGGAGGTCTCTTCACTCAATTTGAGGTCTGGTTACTTAGCATTTTTATTGGTAATGCCTTGATTTGGCTAGCCTACTACTTTGCTGGATGGGGTTCCTATATTCTAGGGGCACTATTGTTTTCATTTATGCTCTACTTGTTGGTCTTCCTATTAATTAATGTGAATAGGAAAAAATCAATTCTATTAAAAACACAAGCAAGTTACAATGACAAAAAAATAGATCCTGAAAAAGCAAAAGCCTGGATGACTCGTCTGCAGGACTTAATGGAGAGAGAGCAATCCTTTAAGAACCCTAACTTAAAGCTTTCCGACCTTGCTAAAAAATTAAACATCTTACCACATACGCTTTCTCAGCTCTTGAATGACAACATGAATGTGGGATTCTCCCAATATGTAAATGAGTGGCGAATCAAAGAAGCAAAAAATTTAATAGCTCGCAACAAGAACCA
>CAZMYK010000505.1:0-3779 GCA_964570435.1 uncultured Saprospiraceae bacterium
CAACGGCTGGATCTTACACATTTTATACCTCTTCTGATGATGGTTCTAAGCTTTACATTGACGATGACCTAGTAGTCGATAATGATGGAAATCATGGAGTAGAAAGTCAGGATGGCAAGGTCGGTCTAAAGAAGGGCTACCATAGTTTCAGGATTGAGTACTTCAACGGTGGTGGTGGTCGCTTCCTTTCATTTAATTGGAAGCCGGAAGGGGCAGGATCCTTCGAGATTGTACCGCAGGCCATCATCTACCATGACAGAACATGGCAGGAAGCCATCAAGAATCTGTCGCTCCCTATGTCATCCAGAAATTCTGTGCCTGGGAATAAGTCTGTTCTAACGGAAGTACACCCAAGTTTCACACTTAGCCAAGCAAGACCCTTCTCTTTTACTCCTAAGGTAGGTGGGATGGACTTTCTACCTGATGGGAGGTTAGTTGTCAGCACCTGGGACGAAGAAGGGGGAATATATGTACTTTCTAATGTTGGGTCGTCCAATCAGAATGAAATAGGGCTAATGAAGATTGCCTCAGGCCTAGCTGAACCGCTTGGACTCAAGGTAGTGGACGGAGATATATATGTCATGCAAAAGCAAGAGCTTACCAAGCTTGTAGATAACAATGGAGATGGAATGATCGATGAGTTTGTAACCATTTGCAATGACTGGGGTGTTTCTACTAATTTCCATGAGTTTGGATTCGGACTGGAATACAAGGATGGATATTTTTACGCTGCCCTAGCAACAGCCATCCTACCAGGTGGAGCAAGCATGCAACCTCAGATACCCGACCGTGGTAAGGTGATCAAGATTAGCAAGGAAACTGGTGAACTAGAGTACTTCGCCCAAGGTCTCCGAACACCTAATGGGATAGGTATAGGTATCGACGATGAATTCTTCGTCGCTGATAACCAAGGTGATTGGCTTCCGTCTAGTAAGATTGTGCACGTCACTGAGGGAGACTTTTTTGGTGGCCGTTCAGTCGACTTTGCAGGCACAGCTGGGCTCAGAGAAAAGAAACCAGTGGTCTGGCTACCTCAAGATGAAATAGGAAATTCTCCTTCTACTCCATCTTATATTGACGTAGGTCCTTACAAGGGCCAGATGATCCATGGTGAAGTTACCCATGGTGGACTGAAGCGTGTTTTTGTAGAGAAGGTCAAGGGCCTCTACCAGGGAGCCGTCTTCCGCTTCACCCAAGGTCTAGAAGCCGGAGTCAACAGAATTAAATGGGGTCCAGATGGGGCCTTGTATGTTGGAGGTGTAGGAAATCCGGGCAACTGGCAGAATGTAGGTACGAATTGGTATGGCCTTCAAAGGCTGGAATACAATGAAACATCGACCTTCGAAATGTTGGCAGTTAGATCTAGGTCCAATGGAATTGAAATAGAGTTTACAGAGCCTCTTCAAGAAGGACATGGATGGGATCGAGACAACTATAATATCAAGCAGTGGTACTACAAACCAACAGTCGAATATGGTGGGCCTAAGCTAGATGAAAGAAAATTGAACATTAGGTCAGTAAATGTTTCAGAGGACAGAAGGAAGGTCTTCTTAGAAATTGGAGGGATTAAGCGTGACCACGTTGTCTATGTACATATCAACGAAATGTTTGTTAGTGACCTAGGCCATGAAATCTGGAATACTGAGGCATGGTATACGATGAACAATATTTCTTCGACTCCAGGTTTCAGAACTTCTAGACCCTACAATCTAGTAGATAATACCCTAACACCAGCAGAGAAAGCTAAGGGTTGGGAACTGCTCTTCGATGGAAAGACAACCGAGGCTTGGAAGTCCTATCAAAAAGAAAGTGTGGGTTCTAGTTGGGAGGTAGAAAACGGCACCCTGACTTTGGCTACCATCCAGCAAGATGATGGAAGCTTCATAGCCCCGGATGGAGGAGACATCATGACCAAGGATACCTACAAAGACTTCGAATTTTCAGTAGATTGGAAGATTTCGTCTTGTGGAAATAGTGGGATCATCTACTACATCCATGAGTCGGATGAATATAAAAACACCTATGAAACAGGTGCTGAGATGCAAATTCTCGATGACGTCTGCCACCCCGACACGAAGTACCCTAAGCACAGAGCTGGAGACCTTTATGACCTTATCGAAGGAAAGTATGGAACAGTTAACCCTGCGGGACAGTGGAACAATGCAAGAATAGTATCCAAGGATGGGAAGGTAGAACACTGGCAGAATGGTAGAAAAATCGTGGAATTCTCTATGTTCGATGAATCTTGGGATCGACTTATTGTAGGTTCGAAGTTTGTGGATTGGAAGGGATTTGGAAAACACAATGTCGGCCACATAGCTCTGCAAGACCATAGTGACAGGGTCTACTTCAAGAATATTAAGATTAGAAAACTATAAATAATAAACTAAACGAAAACTAATGAAGGGTATTAATAACAATCGCTTGTTTCTTGCAAGTTGTATGGCACTTATCGTAACCGCAATGACATTTGCCATAAGGGCAGGAATCTTAAGCCAGCTCAACACTGAGTTCGCACTAAATGACACGCAATTGGGTTGGGTTAACTCTATGGCTTTCTTAGGTTTTCCTATTGCTATGATCGTGCTAGGTCTCCTATACAATACCCTAGGAGCTCGAAAAATCATGTGGATTGCCTTCATAGGACATTTAATAGGACTCGTCCTCACCATATTTGCTGGTGGCTTCTGGGGTCTCCTGATTTCTACCTTCTTAATAGGCTTCGCCAATGGAGCTGTTGAAGCGGCTTGTAATCCAATGATAGCAGACATGTATCCAGACAATAAGACAACCATGTTGAACAAGTTTCACGTGTGGTTTCCTGGAGGAATTGTCATTGGTGCCTTAGTTTCCCAATTCATGACAAAAATGGATATGGGCTGGCAAATGCAAATCGCCATTATGATTATTCCGACCATTATCTATGGCTTCCTAATTTTCGGACAAAAGTTCCCAGAAACGCAAGAACTCGAATCTAACACAGGAACTAATATTAAAGCCTTGGCTACTCCACTATTCCTATTTATGGCTATCTGTATGACTCTCACAGCAACTACTGAACTTGGAACGCAGCAATGGGTAGAGAAAATCCTTGGAAATGCAGGTGCCCAACCAATGCTTGTACTTGCCATGGTCACTGGACTTATGGCCGTTGGGCGGTTCTTTGCTGGACCGATTATCCACCGACTTAATCCCTCAGGAGTCCTCTGGATTTCTTCTATCATAGCAACAGTTGGAATTGTCCTTATGAGCATGGCGACTGGACCGATGGTCTATGTTGCTGCAATCTTATTTGCTGTTGGTGTGATGTACTTTTGGCCTACGATGATTGGTTTTGTTGGGGAGAATGTACCTGCGACAGGTGCGCTAGGCATGTCTCTAATTGGTGGTGCTGGAATGTTTGCCATGAGTATTTGGAATCCAATAATTGGTTCTTGGTTGGATAATGAAAGAGCTGCCGCACTGGCAGAAGGTGTTTCTGCTGAAGCAGCTGAATTGGCGGCAGGGCAAGCCACCTTAGATAATATAGCCATCTTCCCAGCAATATTGATTTTGCTCTTCGGTGGTCTGTACTTTTATATGAGGAATAGGAAAAAAGAAGAATCAGTGACAGCGCACTAATTATTGAGCGATTTAAAAAGAAATAGATGTCTAGAAAAATAAGAATGGGCATGGTCGGAGGAGGCCGTGGAGCATTTATCGGAGGAGTCCACAGAATGGCAGCTGCGATAGACGGTGAAATAGAATTGGTTTGCGGTGCCTTCTCGAGCAGTGCTGAA
>CAZMYK010000506.1:0-3754 GCA_964570435.1 uncultured Saprospiraceae bacterium
GCGGTCACGACAAGTCCTCCATGTTACTACCGCAAGACTCCTGGGACAATAAGACTCGCGTTGATTTCAGTGGGAAGCGAAGGGCGACTTGGAAATCCGATAGCCTTTAATGACAGGTCTCTAAACATCCTAGAAATGTGAAATTATCTCCTGTCCTTAATCTTTGATTAATCATAAGGTGGCCTTTTGCATGATTTTTGATAACGCAAAAGAATATTTATCTCTTTAAGAATGATCGGCTTATACATGGTAAAATAAAATATCTAAAATAACACTTGTTTCGGAATTTAATTTTGCTTTATCTTTATGTAAATCATAACACACGATGAAAAGAAGAGGATTCCTTAATGGTGCTTTTGCTGTTTCATTAGCATCTCTGCTAAAATCAAAAGCTAATATTCTATCAGATTCTGAAGATTCTGATTTTGGGAATGATACCAACTATATCCTATGGCATGGAAATCTGAGGAAGGATCCGATCTGCGCAGTTTCTCTTTTCAAGCTATCTCAATTTAACAAGCTTCTACAGATCATTGTCGAAGAAAGAGAGAACTTTTCCTACAATTCGCAGTTGACATATTCAAGTACAGACAAATACAAAGTATTGCCAAGTGAAGCAATGCTAATACGATTGCGAGATGAAATCAAATTTAAGTATAAGCTGGGATTGATATTAAATGCACCTTCCAAGTTTAAGGATCTTAACCCAAAGAAATTCAATAAGAAGCGGTTAAATAAACTCGATAAACTTAATGGTGACCTATCTCTTAAGACTTTTGTGAAATCCGAATCTGTTTTTGGACCTAGTGACTATTTCAAGGACGAATTCGAGGAAAGATTTGGGGGCCAATTAAAGGCTGTTAACTCTAAGAAGGAACAAGTAATGCAATTGGTAGATTTGTTGGGAGGCTCCCTCATGTGTGAGGTTTGCGGCATTGCACGGAACCGTGTTAAGTTAGAGTTGAGGGATAAAGTAAAAGGGATATTTTCTATTGATACAGTCAGTCCAGGATTGTACAACGGCAACGACATCAGAATTAAACTTATATAAAAGTAAGGCCCCAGCAGGTGCTACTTTTGGTAGCACACTACCTGCAGGGGCGTTTTTATTCGAATAAAGATGAAATTCAGACCTAATTTCTATTTAACAATCTTAATTAGTCTAGCATTCCTAACTTGTATTGATGGTCAGTCATTTGAGGATTGCAATAGCAGATTTAGGGATCTCAACCTACCTGTAGTTTTGATCAATGAAGTTTATAACGGCAATGCTCAACTAGGTGAGGAATATGTAGAAATTCTAATTGTAGGAGAACAGCAAGATGAAGGAACTTTTGTTTTTAGTGCTTTTGATATTATAGTAGACGACAACAATGATCCTAGCAATGGGGGAAGAGGCACTGAACCTGGATTTATTGTTATTAAGAGCCAATGTCTTGCCCAAGCGACGCCTGGTGATCTCATTTTAGTCTATGGCGAGGGCATCACCCCTGACCTAGATGGAATTGATTTTGCTTTTTCGATTGCAGATCCTTGCCTCAAAAGAATTGAGCAGTCATACAATGCAGGCTTTCACTTATCTTACACAACTGGGTATCCTTACTACAATACCCGAATCCAATGGAGACACCTGCTTCCAATACGGGACGGAGGAGATATTGTACAGCTGAGAGACAGCGAGGGGCAAATAGATGTACTCGAAACATCTGAAATTCAGAATTATTCCCTAGATCTCATATCTAATCCAGGACTTGTTGAATTACCCAATAGTCCAGGTTTGCCTAATAGTGACGAGAACTTTTCGCTCATTCAATACTTGAAAAACGAGGATATTTTTAATGTTTTGACAGAATCTTTTGATGGGAATTCACTTCTAGTTACGATTCAAGGTGGTTTATCTCCATTCACTTTTGAATCTGAGAACTTTGGCGCATCTCAAATCGTCACGATTGATGACCACACTTTTCAAATCAATAACTTGGACTGTGGTGAAAAACAATTTATGGTGCTAGATCAAAGTGGGTGTGAATATGATGTGACAGTCATGGTGGAAGACCTTTCAACACTGAATTACTATGCTTGTGTGGGTGAATCAGTGATCTTAGATGCCAACTCCTGCAATGGGGCATCTTCTTGTTTTTCATGGAAAAATCAAAATGGTGTAGAAGAAGCCAATCTTGAAAGCGAAAATTACTCTTTTATTGCCGAAGAGGATGTCGAGATTACTTTAGAATCCAGCGATGGTAAGGGTAATATAGTGTCGACAATAAGTTATAATATTTATGTCACGTCTGAGGATTCTGATGGTGATGGAATATGCGATAATCAAGATACTTCTCCATTTGATCCATGTGTTCCCGAGGGTATAGATAGCGATGGTGATGGAGTTTGCGATGATCTCGATGCGTGTCCTGATGACGCGGCAGTAAGAGCTGTAATTGGTGATCCTTGTGATGATGGCAATGCAGCGACATTGAATGATCGATTCGCTAGTGAATGTGATTGTCAAGGAGAGATTGATCCCAATAATCCTTGTGGTTCTCAAGACATAGATGGTGATGGAATATGCGATGATGTAGACGATTTTCCTGATGATGACTGCAACGGGTTTGAGGTAAAGATTAGTGGAGACATCAGCCTATGTTTGAATGAGAATGAAACGGAGCTTTTTGTTGACTTCCTAGGTGGAAGTCCTCCGTATACAATATCTTGGAGCCCCACTTCCTCTTCAGCATCGATTATAGTTAGCTATGACCTGCACCAAGAAGTCAGTGTTGATGTGAGCGATAGTAAGGGATGTAGTGCAAGTGCCTACGTTGTTTTAGAAAAGTATGAATCTTCAGACTTGGATGGTGACGGAAGGTGTGACGATGAGCCCTGCCCCAATTTGGAAATCGGGGACTATACTCATACTTTCCCAAATGTCCATGAATTAGATCAGCCTGTTTTTCGAAGCAATAGTTCGCCTTGTAGTTTGGACTGTGATCCTACTTTTAGCGAGGCAGATATAATAGATATTTGTGTCAAAGAGTATTCTAAAATTAAGTTTGCAGATCCTGAATCATGCATAGATCTTCAGGATCTTTCGGCTTTGGAAAGTATCATTGAACGATTAAAGGCCGTGGCAGCGGAAGCAAATCTCCCTCAACCGACCAAGGCCTTCGTCATTGTAACTAGTGATGACAATCTTGATGATTGTGGTTGTGGGTTAGAGGAGGATATTGAGCAGGAATTCATGGACAACGATGAGTTTGCAATTGGTGCCTGGATCAAACTGGAGAGATTCAACGACGGCTATGTAACAACTATAAGCTATAAAGATCCTAGCTTGAGTGAGATTGCAGAGGTATTTCCCGATTGTGGTTATGACTTAAGTATCGTTCCTGATGGTCCGAAGATACATCACTCCCAACTTCTCGCCTTGGGTGAAGATTTTGCGCCACGACCTCAAAACATCGTAGGGCTGAATTTCCCTAATCAAAGAATTGGTGTCCAGGATTTTGGAGGTCTATCGGATGCACAACTACACATTCTTGAAAAGAATGTACAAATTGCGCAGACGAGATTTCAAACGAATGTTCAATTTATTGTATCAAATCACTTTACACAATTAGGGGCTGAAGGCTACATGAGACCTTCTGCTGAGTATGCCAGAGAAGCTCTAAACTCAAGCAACAGTGACATAACATTCTGGGTTCACTTTCATGAAGATAATAGCGCTAGCTTTGAAGTGAAGGTTAATTCCATACAGAAG
>CAZMYK010000507.1:0-3742 GCA_964570435.1 uncultured Saprospiraceae bacterium
TACTCCCACTTTCTTTTCTTATTTAGTCTTTTTGTAGTCAAGGGACCGGTGAAGTGGTGGATGCTTGTAGCAGTCATACTTACATTTATGTTTTCGATGGGGAAAAACTTGGAATGGTTTAATCGAATCTTTTTTGACTATGTTCCGCTGTTCAATAAGTTTAGGACACCCAATTCGGTCCTTAGTGTTACCGCAGTTTTGATTCCATTTTTGGGAGTTCTTGGATTGCAGGAATTGGCTAAGAAAAACCTAGATAAGCAGAAAATGCTTAAAGGTTTATATGTTGCAGGCGGCTCACTGATGGGTCTCAGTCTCGTTTTCGCGCTCTTAGGCCCTTCGCTCTTTGAATTCTCTGGGATGAGTGATAGTCAATATGGCCAGATGGGATATGAAGTGAATGCACTTGTGAAAGACCGCAAGAGTTTGCTTAGATCTGATTCCTTCAGGTCCTTTATCTTAATCTTACTAGCCGCAGGGATGATTTGGGCGTTCCTCAAGGATAAAATCAAGCTTCCTTATCTCATTGCAGGTCTGTGCTTGATAACAATAGTGGACTTGTTTGGAGTTGGTCGGCGCTATCTTAATAGCGGCGATTTTGTTCAACCAAGAGCGATTGCAAATACCTATAGCCCAAGAGATGTTGATATCTACCTTGGCAAAGACCAAGATCCACACTACAGGGTTCATGATGTGACAAAGGATCCGTGGAACTCTTCTTGGGCATCTTACTTTCATAAAACGATAGGTGGATATAACCCAGCCAAGCTTCAGAGGATTGAAGATTTGATTAGCCATCATATTGCTAATGGGAATATGAATGTCTTGAATATGCTCAATACGAAGTACTTCATTGCTAACGACGAACAGGGGGTGCCTAAAGCCCAACCAAATATGAATGCTTTAGGTAATGCTTGGTTTGTAAGTGATGTGATCATGCTGCAGACAAATTTAGAAGAACTGAATGGGCTAAGTGGCTTTGACCCTTTGAAGACAGCTTTAATAAATACCGAATTTTCACACTACATGGATGGTTGGCAAGTAAGTAAGTCATCTAGTGCAAGAATACAGCTGACTGAGTACGCACCGAATAAGTTGACATACACGACTACTGGCACTGGCGATAAGCTTGCAGTCTTTTCAGAGATGTGGTATGGTCCCAACAAAGGCTGGCAAGCCTACATGGACGGAGAAAAGGTAGACCATATTCGTGTAAATTACGCATTGCGGGCGTTAAAGGTTCCAGCTGGCAGTCATACAATCGTTTTTGAGTTTGATCCAAAGACATACAAAACAGGCGAATTGATCTCTCTCATATCTTCACTACTTCTTTTTGTCTTCCTAGGTTATATGGCATTTAGATCATTTAAATCAAAAGAAGCTTAAAATGGAAGAGCTCTCAACTATCACTGAAGGCCAGATTAAGATCATAACAATCACAAGACCAAAGGCCCTTAACGCACTAAACAAGTCATTGATTGAAGAAATCGGAGCAGCTGTGCAATCTGCGATGCAAGAGGATTCAATTTTTGGAGTAATCATTACAGGTGAAGGAACTAAGGCTTTTGCAGCTGGCGCTGACATAAAGGGATTTCCCAGCCTCGATCTAAAGGCTGCTAGTGCTTTGGTCCAAAGTGGAAACAGAGTGTTTGATCTGATCGCTAGTGCTCCCAAGCCCGTCATTGCTGTTGTGAATGGCTACGCTCTTGGTGGAGGACTTGAATTGGCGATGGCGTGCCATATGCGGATAGCAAATGAAGAGGCAGTATTTGGGATGCCCGAAGTGAAACTGGGCTTGATCCCAGGCTATGGGGGAACCCAACGACTAGCCAGTCTTATTGGTAAAGCCAAAGCATTGGAATATATACTGACTGCAGACATGATGAATGCAGCAGAGGCCTTAGACCTGGGCTTAGTTAACCACTTGATGGCGAGCGAAGAAACTTTGCAAAAGGCAAAAGATATCATTTTGAAAATATCCAAAAGAGGCCCTAATGCAGTTTCGGCAGCCATTCAATGTATCAACCTGGCAGAGTCAGACCAGGGCTATAGTGCGGAGCAGGAGCACTTTGTTCAATTAATGTTGTCCTCGGAGGCTAGGGAAGGCGTTTCTGCCTTCCTAGAAAAGAGAAAGGCCAATTTTCGATAAGTACATTTCTGAATGATTATCGTTTTTTATCGTAACTACTATTCGGTAGACTTTTTTATTGTGAAATATGCACAAGTAGTAAGAAAATTTCTGAAAAAGGGTATGTTTTTGATAATTGGCAATTGCCGACGAACTTTTAAATTGAATTTCAACTTGTAGATTGGATTGATAAGGAATAGGGTTCTTTGTTCGATTTGAAAACCTTGTCTTTTTGTAATTTTCGAGAAGCGCTCTATCGAAATGCCTGTCTCCTTTATTTCCAATAACTCCTGAACTGTTGGAGTTGCTTCGTTGGCCAAATTCAAGATTGCCTTGTAAATCTTCCGAGGAAGTAGGTGGTAGTAGGGTAACTTCGAGAGGTATCTATTCTTGCAGATTTGCTGATGTCCACCAAAAGGCATGTACCATGGGGGAAAGCCAAAGAACACAATACCTCCGGGATTGAGAAAGTCCCTTAAGCGCTTAATAAATTGTTCCTGATTTGGAATATGCTCAATAACATCTTTGAGAATAATCAGATCGAACTTATGTCCAATTTCACGATCTACATCAATTTTCATGATGTCTTTAACAATGAATTTAATCTGACCAGAAGCCAGCTCTTCAGAGAAGAATGTCTTAGCTGTATCTATTCGACTTTGATGTAATTCAATCCCTGTGCAATGATGTCCTTTTTCTGTGAAAGCTTTGAGAACTCCAGCCTCTCCACAACCAATTTCTAGGATCTTCTGAGGTAAACTTAGGTCAATAGAGTTAGATACAAAGGGTATGACATAGTCATGAGAGGTAATTTTTTGCATCTCGAAGTACCGCCCCTTATCTTTGTGGAATTCAAACATGTGCTAGCCGCCACATTCAATCCGAAGCTTACTGATCTGTTTTTCCCAAAGATCTTTTTGTTCATCAACTTCATCATCATCACACCAGTCTTTGATTTCAAGGACGGTCTCATTAGTGACGTCAGATTTGTACATGACAAACTCCAGAAATTCTCCTTCGTCAGCGTCTTCCCATTTAAACTTGAGGCGTTCTTCTTCAATATCATCGATTAGTTCAGCAACTTCTTCAGCTCCATCCCAAGAAAAGGTATAAACATCATCTTGAATATCTACTTCATCGCAAAACCATCTAATTAGCGTTGATGGACTAGTAAGGAAACTATATAGTATGGCAGGTGACGCCCTAAAGATAAATTCCATATCGATTTGCACTCTACTCATTTCCAATCTTTTATCTATTAAAGTATTTTCTAATCATCAAAAGCCCAGATTTGCCATGGGATGGCCGCAATTAAAAATAAATAATCCATTTTATCAAATATTTTGAACTTTTTTTAGCGGCATTCAATTAATAATTTGTCTAATGTGTTGAAACAATCGCATTTGATATTTGGGAATCGCTAAATTATAGTCTAATTTTGCATTCTTGTTCATAATTGTATCGACAAAAAATTGGTACAATATTTTCTAATTAGCTAATAATACCAAAAGTAGATTAATGAGGCAACTTAAAATCACTAAGTCTATTACGAACAGAGAGAGTCAATCTCTCGAAAAATACCTTCAGGAAATCGGGAAAGTGGATTTGCTTACTCCG
>CAZMYK010000508.1:0-3740 GCA_964570435.1 uncultured Saprospiraceae bacterium
GTCTGGGAAGAAGCCGCTTCTTTAGGTGATTTTTGGTACAGTTTTCCAGTCGACGACAGGGCAGTAGAGCAAGAATATCAGACGGATGTTCGCATGCTCTATGACGACAAGTTTATCTATATTTCTGCCACCTTGAAGGGTGAAGGGCCTTTCTTGATGCCTTCTCTAAAGCGGGATGGAAATCAGTTTTGGGATGGAGAAGTATTTGGGGTAACCATCGACCCTGTCAATGAAAAAACCAACGGTTTTGGATTTGCAACTAATCCAGCTGGGGTGCAATTCGATGTCCTGATAGGTGCTAATACGGGTACAAGAGGTGGAGGAGGTGGAAGCGGCGGATTTAATTCTGCTTGGGACAACAAGTGGGTGTGCAATTCTAAGGAATATACCGACAGATGGGTAACAGAAATAGCCATCCCTTTTAAGTCATTGAAATACGGTGACGGTAAGCAGTGGGGGATTAACTTCATTAGAGGTATGCCTAAGTTAAACAGTTGGCAGACATGGGCACCCGTGCCTGTTCAACTGAATGGGGTAGACCTTGGCTTTCTTGGACTTATGAATTGGGAAGAGGTCCCGCCTAAGTCCAAGAGTAATTTTTCAATCATCCCTTACGCCCTAGCGTCAACCTTTAAAGATATTGAAGCGGATGCTGACCTAGACAATGCATTCAGGGTAGGGGCCGATGCCAAGATTGCCATCAACTCTAATCTAAATCTAGATCTCACCTTTAACCCTGATTTTTCACAAGTTGATGTCGACGAACAGGTGACCAACCTCACCACTGTAAATATCCAATTTCCCGAAAGACGGCTTTTCTTTCTTGAGAATGCAGATGTTTTTTCACAGTTTGGAATACCACCCATGCGGCCTTTCTTTAGCAGGAAGATCGGACTTGATGATAGCCGGCAACCAATTCCGATACTTTACGGAGCAAGACTCACGGGCAACCTCAACAAGAACCTCAGGATCGGTGCGAGCAATCTGCAAACTGGAGCTAAGAATGATTTCTTGGGACAGAACTATACCTCATTAGCCTTTAACCAACAGATCTTTGGAAGAACTAGCATTAAGGGATACTTTAACAATAGGCAGGCCTATGTAGACCAAGAATTTTCCGGCACCGACTACAATCGCGCACTAGGAGCAGAAATGGAGTTTAGGTCCATAGACGGGGCGCTTAGATTAAATGGCGGAGGTGGGATGACTCTTTCTGATGGTGTCAAAGATAAAAATTACACCTACCATGCAATAGCCTCTTACAATAACCGTAGCATATCTGCTTATTCTAACATCATGGTGGTGGGAGATAATTACATTCCAGACATGGGATTTATCAGAAGTATTTTTCACTACGATGCAGTTAATGAAGTAACTCATAGAATCGGCTATGGACATGTGTTTTCATTTGCTACGTATCAATATTTTCCGGAGAAAGGACCGATTCAAAAATTCGAAGTAGGAGGAAGAAATGTGGTAGATTATACAGAGCGTGACAAGGAGATTTTCAATTTCACATCAGCTGGTGGCTTTGCTTTTAGTTTCAAGAACACAAGTGAGATAGGTGTAGAATTTGAGAATTCTAACAGCAGACTTCTTTATCCATTTGGATTTACGGATGGAGAACCCTTGCCTGCCGGAAAGTATAATTCAAGGTTTATTGGGATAGGATACAATTCTGATGCGCGGCAAAAGTTCTTTTATGAAGTTGGATTCGAGGGAGGTACTTTTTATGGTGGTCAGCGGGTGCAATATTCTGCTAGTCTAAACTATCGAGCACAACCATGGGGAAATTTTGGACTTAACTTTGTTCGTAATGACCTGGTCTTTGATGAGCAATATGGGAGTACCTCTTTGACCTTGATCGGCCCAAAGCTGGAATTTAATTTTTCAAGGAATCTATTTTGGACCTCCTTCCTGCAATACAACACACAGGGAGACAACTTTAACATTAATTCTAGACTGCAGTGGCAGTTTCAGCCATTGTCTAATCTATTCTTGGTTTATTCTGAGAACTATGCGATTCAGCAATGGGGCCCAAAGAATCGAGCCTTGGTTTTAAAGGCCAACTACTGGTTGAACATATAGTAAGTGGAAGAGACGAAACAAATTTTAACTTTACAATAAAAATCTAAACGTGGGATTATTACTTATTTTCTTTGCTCTTTCAATAGGCTTTTCGTTTTTGTGTTCGATTTTAGAAGCTGTCTTACTTAGTATCACTCCTTCCTACGTTACACAAGAAGTGCAGAAGGGTACTGCAACTGGTGAATTGCTTAGTAAATACAAGGATGACTTAGATAAGCCACTTTCAGCGATCTTGACATTGAACACAATTGCGCACACCATTGGAGCTATTATGGTGGGAGTGCAAGCTGGCAAGGTGTTTGGCAATTCCGAAATTAGCCTTCCATTTGGACTGCACTTGAGTTACGAGGCTATTATTGCGGCAGTGATGACCTTTTTAATTTTGGTGCTTTCCGAAATTATCCCAAAGACGCTCGGCGCAAATAATTGGAGGTCACTTGCTCCTTTTACCACGAAGTCATTACGAATTATCATATTTTGCTTATACCCAGCTGTTTGGTTAAGTAAGTTGATTACAGGTAGGATGAAAAGTGAGCATGGTAAGTCCGTCCTCAGCAGAGCGGACTTTGCAGCAATAGCCAGTGTAGGGCAGGAGAGTGGGGCACTTGCAGCGGATGAATCGGCAATTATTACCAACCTGCTTAATTTCGAAAAGAAGAAGGTCCGCGATATCATGACGCCGAGGACAGTCGCCTACATGATTCAGTCTGAAGAGACATTGAAGACCTTTGTGGAGGATCCAACAAGCAATGCTTTTTCTCGAATTCCAGTATTTGGGAAAGACAAGGACGATGTTCTAGGTCTTGTCCTTAAAGATGATATTTTGACCACTTATTTGAAAAATGGTGACAAGAATCAAAAGATATCTGACATTATACGTCCTGCACAGTTCGTTTCTGCAGATATGAAACTGCAAGACCTTTTTAACCAATTGACAACGGAGAAACAGCACATGTTCATAGCTCGAGATGAATTTGGAAATGTGCTAGGTATTGTCACCATGGAAGATGTCTTCGAGACCCTTCTTGGCAAAGAGATTGTGGATGAGAGTGATGAAGTTGTGGACCTCCAGGCCTTAGCCAAGGATCGTATGAAGGAGGAAGAGCAAAAGAAGTAATCCAAAGATACTTGTTTATTGCTTGAACTAGAAGTTTGTCTCGATTTGATGCCGGAACATTTTTATTCGCACGCAATAACATTTTGAAGCTTGTACAATCTTACTTAATAGATTGCTTCATATCAATACTAGCCCTTGAAACTATTTCCTGTATTTTTAGATTCGACAAAATTGCAAATTATGCAATCCACTCATCCAAAGTAGGCAATTGCCAATTTGACCTTCCTACTTCCTTTGATTCTGCCCAACTTATAGGAGAAAAGAAATTTGTCCTATGGCAGAATACAAAGAATTCGAAAAGAATCATACAGAGTCGAAGGGATCGGCATACGATACTACCAAGAAAGGAATTAAGTTGGCCCCGCCTGCGCTTAAGTTGTTTGCAAAAATGAAGGGGTCGAAGGCGAAACCAGGGCACTTGAAATTTTTCAAGATGCTTAATTCGGGGATGGAAATTCATGACATCGCACGAGCTAGCGGCAGGTCAGAAGAAATCAATGAATTTACAGATGTGGTTTTTGACCTGATGCAGTAC
>CAZMYK010000509.1:0-3739 GCA_964570435.1 uncultured Saprospiraceae bacterium
GTTCTCATCCACCAAAATCGACAAAATATTTTGATCATCTAGATTGAGCCTATTTTCAAAATTACAGTAGCTTATTTCTACATATTGGCTTTCTTCTCTTACTCTCAGATACTTGTAGCAAGTATATGCTCTGATGTTTATCTGAGTGATGACATGGTGGCTACCGCGAATATTGATCACATCTTTTGTTCCAATGTCGCCATCAAGAAATTGAAAACCCTGAAGAGTAATGTAGTCCGCACCTATATCGACTCTTGAATCTCCAGTAAATATGGTGCTTCCTAGATCCTCCGTCGCAATAAAAAGTCTGTCTTTGTCAATGTCCATAAAAATGTCAGAATAAGTACCCGACCTCCATATTATCGAATCATCAAGTGCAGCATTGTCATGGGCAGAGTCAAATTCTTGTTGTGAACTGACGTATTTTATTTCCGCCTTGCCAATGGCTGTAAGCAAAAAACAAAACACCACAAAACCAAGTTCTCTTATGTTTTTCATGAATTACTTTTTAATTGATTTTTTTGTCAAATATCCACCATGGAATACTAGAAGAAGACTCCATGTATTTTATTGCAAGTTACTGATTAATCAAAAAGATCGATTAGAAATCGGGTCTGACCTAGGAGCAAATTAGTATTCGAAGTACCTTCCTAGTCCACTTTAATAAATTTTCTGAGATAAACCTCCTCATTAGCCTCCAACCTAAGAAAGTAAGTCCCAGCTTCAATTTCGCTAATATCAAATTCATGAGACTTCTTATAGTCCTTAATCTTATCTCCCAAAATGCTGTATATCGATGCTTTGAAGTCTTGAGAAGTGATCTCAGGTGTTATGTAAATTTTCGAAGCCGAAGGGTTAGGATAGATTTGGAAGCTCTTTTTGGGTGCAAAATTTGTGGAAGAAGCACCTGGACAGTTAAGTGAAATGCCTTCAAAGAATGACCACATTAAGTCCGACGCATTGACGAAGTCCGACACTGGATCTCCCAGCGGTGTTGCCATCCCGCCAGGCCAAGAATGACCACCATCTTTGCTGATGTAGTGTTCTATGCGATAATTGCACGAACAGCCGGTCCAAGCGATATGGGTGTACTGATTGCTATTCACGATTGTGTCATTCACATTTGAGCAAGAATCAATATCCGCCCAGAAATTCAATACAGAGTCCAAGGGTGGGTTGTAATGGTCTGAAGGACCACTGCCTATTCCTCCTTGGGGTGGGACACTTGCATCTAGGTAGGAATGAAATTGAATGACAGGTAATTTTTCCGTTGGTGTGCATTCCACCATACTCATTGAAGCCGCAACTGGTGCAATAGCTGCTATCCTATCTGAAAGTTCACAAGCTAGGCGGAAGGACATAAATCCACCATTGGACATTCCCGTGGCATAGATTCTATCCTCATCAATAGCGTACTTTTCGATTAGGGTGTCCATTAATGCATTTATGAAGCCCACATCATCGACATCAGACTCGCTGGCCTTTCCACAGCACCACCCGGCGTTCCATGTTCTAATGTTAAAAAGACCAGCCCGTACCCCTTCTGGGTAGACCACAATAAAGTTCTCTTGGTCTGCTTTTTGGCTTAGCTGAGATTGATTTTGAAGATTTGCTGCACTACCGAAGCCACCGTGCATAGCAATTACCAGGGGGGACTTGTCAGATTCTTGGTAATCTGTAGGTAGGTGCAAGAGGTAGGTCCGATCCAATCCATCCCAAATTAGGGAATCATATTGTGAGAGTAAACCTTTGCTCAAAAGCGTAAGAATGACAAGTGCTAGCAAGTGCTTCATAGTGATTAGATGTCTTTAGAGCCCAAAAGTTTAAAGTAAGAAGCCTTTTTTTATGAAAATAGTCTCTTTCGGACTCTAGTGCTTTGCCTTAGCTTAATAGGTGGTCCCCATTCTTGTATCAGTAGTGAGATTTTTTGTTTGAGAGAAAAATGCTAAGATTTGAAATTGTGTAGCTATTGCAAGAAGGGAAAATTAAGGCAGCCATCTCAGCTTATTCACCTATGATTAAAGAAAGTATTTGCTTTTTGGCATGTTCTGCTTCTTTCAGCTTCTTCACAAATATCCAAATGTGAAACATTGCGGGGTACTCATAGTAATTAATAGGAATGCCAGATGCAAGAGCCAGATTTTTAAATTTTCTTGCGTCCGCGAATAACAAGTCATGCGTTCCGACGAAGATTGATATTTTTGGAAGCTTGGATAGGCTTCCATTGATAGGACTGACCTTGTAGTTAGAGGGGTCTGATTTTCCTGCATAGCCCTTGCCAGCCAACTGAAGACCCTTGATGCCAAGGATTTTGTCTTTTTTGTCGATGGACCTCAAATCAGGATTGGTCATCGTTACATCGAGCCAGGGTGCAAGCAGAATCAACTGAGATGGCTGCCTTGTCTTTTGTTCTCGTAAGAACATAGCGAAGCCGAGTGCCAAGCCGCCTCCTGCCGATTCTCCGATTACCGTAATATTATCGGGACTGTAGGTAGAAATTAACTTCTGGTATAAGGCATCGATGTAGGCATAAGTTTCTTCATAGCTAGAATGCGGTGCTAATGGGTAGTCGGGCACGATTATCGATGACTGTGTTTTTAATGCAAGTTCCTCTGCAAAGATCCAATTGTATTTCGAAATATTCCAATAGTAGGCCCCACCATGCAGGTAAAGAATGACTTTTTTAGACGAGTTTTGAGGTGTGATAAGCCTCCAATGGGATCTACCCTTAATGGTCTCTTTAGTAATGTTCAAGCTGCTTCTAATAGACTTGGGAATTGGAGCCACCTTTTGATCGTAGCTACTCTTCCTAATTTTGTTTTCAATCCGTTTCTTAACTCGAAACAGTGCGGCAGCCCGCTGAAAGAATCTAGACTTTAGGCTTGCTTTTTCTTGGTGGACGTAGGTAATGCCCGTAGCAGTTTTTGCTTGCCCGTCGCTTGAAGCTGGTAGAATTCCACAAAGTAATATTGAAAGAGGAATATAGAGCAGTCTCATTTTTTTGGCTTTAGTGACCTAGTGATAGGTGCAAATTTATAACTTTGGTATCGCGACCGCATTCACTAAAGTTAATTTCCGCTTAGAAAATTATTGGACAGGAAGATGTCCTCAATGCCCATAGTAATTAATGTAAGGTTAAGGGTGTTTTGTATCAAGTTAAGATCTTGAAGTATAAATAATCTGCACCCAAATAGGGTCTAGAATAATGCTTACATTTACTTGATAACATTCAAAAAAAAGAAAACTATGTCGGGTGGAGATTGGAAAGAAATGTTCTTAGCATGCCAAAGCGGAGATCTGGAATTGGTAAAACTTCATATTGAAACGGGTGTAGACCTCAATTATAAGCACCCTGAATTTTTGACAACCGCATTGATTGAAAGTATTAGGTCAAAGCATAGGGAAATTACCGAATACTTGCTTGACAATGGCGCAGATCCTACGATCAAGGATGATTGGACGGGCGAAACAGCTCTTTCCTTGGCGGAGGCTTTGAGGGATAGTGACTTGACTAACTTACTGAAGTCTTCGAAAGGCTCCTAGATGTCTGACATCGGCCTACTTGCTGTGCCATCAAATTTGTTATTTTTCCTGCGGGACTTTTGCCTCCGACGCCTTGTGTAGAAGAAAAGCGACAGTATTCCCAGAAGGCTTCCCAACAAAAGTAATATCTGTTGGGTTCCTTCAAGAAAATGGGCTGTTGTTCCCACGATAGCTGCACCTCCAAGCCAAATAGCCA
>CAZMYK010000510.1:0-3728 GCA_964570435.1 uncultured Saprospiraceae bacterium
GCTTCTGTATCCTCCACCGTTATAACCTGGCTCACACTACTACTATTACCACTAAGATCAACAAAGGTCCAAGTTCGTGTAATTACGAGTGGATCGGCCAGACAACCAGCACCTCCATTATCGCTATCAACTGGGCTGACGCTTATAGCACCATCACAATTATCATTTGCCGTGAGATCACTCCCGGCAACTACTTCGCTAAGACAAGAGTAACTTTGATTGCCTGGTGAACTAGGAGTGACTGGAGCTTCATTGTCTTCTACTGTTACTATCGCTGTACATGATGCTGTATTATTATTATCATCCGTCACTGTCAAAGTGACAGTGTTCGCACCAATGTTATCGCAGTCAAATGTGTTTTGATCCAAGGAAAAATCAAGTGCATCATCACAATTATCGGTAGAGCCGTTATCAATATCTAGAGGGTCTAGCGACGCCATGCCCATGCCGTTCAAAGGCAGGGCCAAGGCTTGGCATACGGCGAGTGGCCCATCAACTTCTGATGTTCCTAAGCTATATGTTGGCGGAGCACAACTAAATTTTGCTACTCCCATGTAGTCAATGTGGTAATCATGCCCACCCCGGATCGTCAACCTATTAAAATTTGTATAATTGTGACCATTGACACTTTGAGTAACTGAGGCGATAGAGGTTCCATTATCTTGAAATAGCTCGCCTTCATTTTCATTATCAGCGGTACATCTTCTAAGCTCGGAAATAACCCAGGTATCCCTAGGTACGCTAGTGTTGGTAGAACTATTATTGCCACCGCCACCATTATCTCTTCTTTCGACCCCAAAATTACTTCCAGCATGTCCATTCCTATTAATGGTATATCCATCGAAGGCGCCATTTTCAACACCATATCTATTCAAACCGCAACTACCGTTGGAGGACCCATCATTGGGCCTCATTTCTCTCGTGACCAAGATATAATCGTTGGTATTAAAAGTTACAGGAATCCAAGCACCGTTTGGATCACAATTATTTTCCTTTGTAATGACTGAAGCACCTAGATATGTTCCTATTGAAAAGTCCCCTGTCCCATAGTCGTTTATTCCAGCCCCAGAAGTAAAGTGATTAAAATAGTCAAAAGTAGTGGTAGGATTTCCTACATTTCCACAGCCATCGTAATACATATAAATTGTGGTGCTTCCCACACCTATCGAAGGCACTTCTACCCAAACATACCCTAGCGTTCCACTATAAGTCTGTCTCCAGTGATCGATTGGGGTAAGTTGGTCACTTTGTGTAAACAACAATTCGGAAAAGTCAGCAGGCATCCCACTTAGGGTAGAAGGAATCTCTAACTTAATCTGATAGTTCGTCTGCGCAACAGTACTCGTGATAGTGATGGGAACACGAGCTGCACAATCGCAAATCCAATTGTCTTGGGGCGGTGCTCTGAAACTTGTATTTTCTTCATAGTAGGGCAGATCTTGGTCTCCTTGGTATTGCTGAGCGCTTGTATTGTCTAAATTAATAGTGACATCCTGACAACTAGCAATAGGGTCGATTAAATCTTCACCTTGTAGCGTAAGGACATCGCTTGTACTATTCCCACAAGCGTCTTCCACGGTAAAATTGTAGGTAATTATCCAAGAAGCATCTGATCCAGATATAGAGCTTGAGGTTTCTGATGCAATAATCCCTCCATTGACATCCGAATAAGCAGCTTCAACTGCAGCTTGAGGAAATGGAAAAGTGGATAGGGCTGTACCGAAACACCCGTTCAATCCTGTTAGAGATGGTGGAGAGCCTATTGGAGGGCTTGTATCAGGACTATAAATGTGGACTTGATTGCAAGAGGCTGTACCTCCACATTCATCAGTGAAGAGGTAAGTGTAAGTCACAGTCCCTCCATCACAGGCATTGCCCGCAGTGAGACCTGAGCTAGAAATTGATCCGGAAACATCACATCCCGCTAAACTTCCCGTTAAGGGTGGGGGAACATCTGCCAATGTTGGAACAGTAGAACCCGTAGGACAAGTAATTGCAGGACTCGTTGTAAAACTGATTGAAATCGTAAAGTTGTTAATTTGTCCACTATCACCTCCAGCTCCATCAACTATTGTTGCTGTCCAAACGCCATTCGGGTTTTGACCGTTCAGGCTTGAAAGAGAAGTTAACGGCACGTATGATCCGCTCGCTCCCCAAGTAGCACCGCCACCGCAAGTCCCTTCTAAGAGCGCCGCTGATTGACTTGCAGCATCATCAAAAGAAATATTGATATCATCTCTACTACACCCAAAAGGAAAACCACCAGCCTCGCCAGAGGTAGTTCCAGGCCTTTCCATTAAAAGTATCGTAGTGCCCTGTGGGCTAGTCAATTTCAAGGTCACATCTCCCACCCAAGTGTGACTTACATCAACAGTTACATTTACATCTGTAATCTGAGCATTGAGACTAACATTAAAAGCGGTTTGACCCATACACAGATTAAGTGTACCGCTTGCATTTGCCGTTGATCCTTGGGCAGAAACCCCTCCTGAAGCACCGGTAGATAATATCTCAGTACATTGTGCATTAAGTCCATTTGCATAAAAGCAAAGTAGTATTAAAAAAATTAAAGCTCCTTTCATGGGTACAATTTTCTAAGATCCACATTGTCATGTGGATGCAACTCATAAAAAATTGGGGTTAATCTTACCTAATTGCAAATAGTTGTCTGCCAAAGTCAAGTGGCTCTTACTTATAGCAAATTTGAGGGGTAAGACGAAAAGGTGCGGTGTCTATGTATAGGACAAGTAATATATGTATAGCCCTTACACCCAACTAGTAATTATTTGCAGTTTCTTTAAACTTTAACTGAAAGCTGAGAAGTGCAATTGTCAAAACCTAGCCTACCTAGATCATCTTCAGTTCTTTCTATTTCGGCTTCCATAGCTAACTTAGAGCGAGGTGACTATCTGAGTCTTGTTATAGGCACTCAGATGATTTATTGAGTGTACCGCGCAAGAAGTGCCAACTTTGTAACTAAGGGTTTTCCCTGTTGACAATTTTACGCCCATGTAAGATATTGATGACTTATCAAATTTGATCTCTAGCATGCGAATTACTGTAGTACTTTTTCTGACCATTATTGCGCAGAATGTGTGTGCTGCCATTGTCTTTGTTACTCCAAGTGGAAATGGCTTGATAAATGGCACCTCGTGGTCTAATGCTTTTTCTGGAAATTCCCTCCAATTAGCTATTAATAGCGCTATGCCAGGAGACAGCGTTTGGGTAGCTTGTGGCACCTATTTCCCAAGTAATGCTGGAGATCGAGAAGCTTCATTTGCGATGAGAAATGACGTGGCTATCATAGGAAGCTTCCAAGGTACGGAATTACATTTCGAAGAAAGAGATTTCCATTGTGGACCTTGCAGTATCTTGAGTGGCAATCTTGGCAACATGGCTTCCGAGTTTGACAATTCGTACACAGTAATAGTCAATCAAGGACTAGATGGTTCGGCAATTCTCGATGGCTTCGAAGTTCGTGAAGGATATGATAATAGGTCAATAAGTTCTGTTGAAAATGGACTTGGAGGAGGCATATACAATGGTGGCCACGGACCTGCTGGATCTTGTAGTCCAACCTTTCGCAATATGATCATTGTGAATAACTTCGCAGCTTATGGAGCTGGCATGTTTAATAATGGATATGATGGAGGAAATTCAGCGCCAACTTTAATCAATTGCATCATTGCTAACAACACTGCGTCTATTGGTGGTGGCGGGATGGATAG
>CAZMYK010000511.1:0-3718 GCA_964570435.1 uncultured Saprospiraceae bacterium
CCTCAATAAAGCGGGCACTTTCCATCGTATTGAAGACTTCGGAATTAAAGTCAAATGAAATATCTAGACCACCGGCATCCTGGAAATTAGTTACTTGTATCCTAGCGTAGTGTCCAGGATCACCTGCATCAGGATGCAACCACTCTGAGGTCATAGAAATGCCATCGAAGTCCTTGAACTTTGCATTGATGTAGTTGAGAACGGCATTGAATGACCTATTGATATCAGCAGTGCTCACACTAGACTTTGCATTCTTAAGAAAGCCATTTGCTGCAGTGTTGACCTTCCTATAAAGTGACAGATAAGTTTCTCCACTTTCAATGTGAGAAATTAGAGGAAACATTTCAATGAAAAGGCCAATTGTATTCATCTGCATGCGACCAACTCTATTCAACGACGGTACCCCTACGGAAACCATCCTCCTCCGCGTCAACCTATGAATGGTGGATGCCAAGGCAGTATTCAAGATATTAAATATCCCAAGATCTTGCGACCAAGTTCGGAGTTCAGCCGCGGCTAGGGTCCTCTTTAACTTGTCGAATGTATCTGCCTTCAAGGGGTACTTATATCGGGTCGATGAAGGATTTAATAGCTCGTTACTTTTGCCATTAAAAGTTCGCTCCTGGGTGACTTGGCTAATTTGCTGATCCCAATAGGATCTCTTTACATCTAAACTCTCACTTGGTGAGGTCAGAAAAAGCTCAAAAGGTTGGTAGTCTTCTTCTTCTAGATCTAGATATATCTCTATCATCCGATTATAAAGTAGGGACATAGCCCAACCATCGGTAATCAGGTGGTGCTGATTAATATACCAAATGTAGTGATCCTCAGCCACCCTAATAAGGGCCGTATCAAATAGACGCACGGACAGGTCAAGTACTTCTTTACAACTTTCTTGCATCCATTTTGTGGCCTCAATTTCGGACTTGTCAAGGACTTCCATAATAAAGGGTAAGTCATTGTGAAATAAGACCTTCGGCTGCCCCTCTATGGTATGAAAGGTTGATCTTAAAACGTCAGTTTGCTCCACAAGTTTCTTAAATGCCATGACAAACCTTTGAGCATCTATTTCACAAGTGAAATCAAACCTAAATGCCATATTGTATAGGGGCTTGCTAGGATGTAGCTGTTGCCCTGTCCATATTAACAATTGGCTTTGTGAGGGATCTAAGTAGGTCATTTAGATCGACTTATAAAAGAAGTAATAGCATCTACGGAGATGAAATTATCGATTGTCATGTCTTGCGGTTGCACTTGAATACTGAATTCAACTTCAACATACTCAATTAAGCGCATCATTGCCATCGATTCTATTAGACCACTACCAAGCAAGTCTTCGCCTGATGAGATTTCAATCCCTCCACTTACCAATTCATTCTGAATAAAGTCAATAATCTTTTCTTCCATCTACGCTCTATTTTCCAATTCTTTTTGCAATGCTTTTCTGTCAGTCTTACCACTTGGTGTGTTGGGAAAGTCCTGTTTCAGCATAAATTCAGCAGGTACAGCATAGTGCGGCAACTTTCCTTTCAGAAACTTAACAATATTTTTCCAATCTATGGCTGCACTTGAAATTAAAAAAGCGACCAAGGCCTCGTTCTTGCCTTCCACTATCCTTGGAAGTACACAACAGTTCTCAATTCCTTCATATTCTAAGACACGTTTTTCTATTTCTGCTAATTCAACTCTGAATCCTCTGATTTTGATTTGGTGATCCTTTCTGCCCTTTAAGTACAGCAGGTCGTTTTTGACTTCGACAAGATCTCCCGTCATATAGTATTTTTCTTCTCTGCCTTCATCAGATTGTTGGATATAGAAAGAATCACCTGTGAGTTCTGGGTTGTTCCAATATCCAATCATTACAGTGCTACTTTTGATGTACAATTCTTCTTCTACCACGATATAGTCAGTCTCATCCCAAACCATTCCAATGGGAATAGCAGCATTGACTTCAGGAATCTGCGTGAAAATGTAGTGGGTACATTGATTGGTTTCAGTCGGCCCATAGATGTTACAAAATTTCGACTGCTTCCATTCTAGCATTAGTTTGCGAAGACGATTAACCGGAAAAGGTTCACCCGCATAAAACACCCATCTCAGCTTAGGGCATAGATGCTTACTAAGCAACTTTGTATCCATCATTTGTGTCAGGGCCAAGGGAACTGAATACCACATTGTAATTTCTTCTTTCGACACCCATTGCAACAGACTAGCGGGCATGACGGTGTGAGCATCAGTAGCAATGCAAGTGCACGCTCCAGCTAGAGGTCCCGAAAAATATCCCAAAGTAGATATGTCAAAGAATATTGGAGCATGATTTGCAATCCTGTCTCCGCTGTGGATTCCGAATGTAGACAATGTTAACCTAGCATAGGCCAGACCGCTCTTATGGCTATGCACAATTCCCTTTGGGGTACCGGTAGAACCAGAAGTGTAAATGATGTAAGCTGGATCAGTTTCTTTGAGTTCTGCTTCCAAGGAGCGACTTTCTGAATTGTCCCAATCAATTTTATCAACTTCTAGGGCCTCTACTGGAATGCCCAGGTTTACAATTCTCCTCCTTTGTGAGGATGTTGTCAAAAGCACCGAAATTCCGCAGTCCTCTAGCTGAAAATCGATGCGACTTTTAGGACTGCTGACATCGAGTGGAACATAAACGGCTCCAAGATTCATGATCCCATAGATGGCATATGCGGTTTCGAGGCACCTATTCATGAATATTCCTACTCGATCACCTTTTCTTACTCCGCTGTGGGCAAGAAGGTGTGATACTACCTTTGTCCGATGCTCTAGATCTGCATACTTGACCTCACTGTTCATGCACCTGAATGCAGGCCTATCGGGATACTTCCTTGCAGACTTGTAGATCGAATGAGGCAGCAAGTAAGGCTTCTCGATCAAATTCCTAACAATTTCGTGATGATATTTCTTTGAATGTCAGATGTTCCCGCATACAATAGTCCTCCCACAGCATCTCTAAGATCACGTTCGGTTCCATTAGCTGACAAGTAAGCTTGCCCTCCCCCGTTCCTAATTGCATCGATCGACGATTGCATAAAGGATTCACTTAAATGGAGCTTAAGCATGGCAGATTCTAGTACCGCTTTCTTGCTATTTGCCTTGAGCCAGGCGGTCTTGTACAACAACAATCTAGAGGTTTCGAACCTAAGCCTCATATCTGCAATCCTATTGGATACAGATTGAAACTTCCCTACTTCCTGACCAAATTGTTTTCTAGACTTGACATATTCAATACTGTCCTCCAGCTGCCGTTCCATTGCCCCCAATTGACTTGCTAAGATGCAGCAACGGTCATATTCAAGAGAGTGATTTAGTATGCTAAAACCAAGACCTTCCTTGCCAAGAAGTGCCGATTCATGGACCCTAGCATTTTCAAAATCGATACCCCCGATAGGTATCGAACGCATTCCCATCTTCGAATACTTTTTGTGGACTATAAGACCTTCCGTATTTCGATCTACCAGGAAGGCTGAAATTCCCCACTTTCCCAATTTGGCATTAGTTACTGCAAAAACTAAGAAGACATCAGCAATAGGAGCTAGCGTTACGAGATGTTTGTTTCCATTCAAAACATAGTGTTCTCCTTCCTTTCTTGCTTCAAGCTGCATAGAATACACATCAGAACCGACTTCCCGCTCTGTAAGCGCATGAGCTCCAATCATCTTCCCTTCTCCCATAGGAAGGAGATACTTGCTAG
>CAZMYK010000512.1:0-3705 GCA_964570435.1 uncultured Saprospiraceae bacterium
CTTCTTCTCTTTGCTCGTCCTGCAAGGATGATATAAGCAATAAAGCAGGATGCTCCGTTGTAGGGAGGGCGAATTGGTATCCCGCAAAGGCAACAATTGCTATTAGAAAGTAACGCATTAGAAGATCGGTTCAGGAAGAAAGATAGCAATAAAAGTTCACTATTATGTGGACTTCCAACACAAACTAAGGATTCCGAAGACTGGACCAATTCCTAGTAACAAGAATACATATCGGAAATCTAGATGGTCCATGATCCATCCAAGAAATTGAATGCTAATAATTGTCAAAGCAAAGCCGATGCAGTTGACTAGGGTCAGCGCTGTTCCCTTCAACTCTGGAATAGCATTATTAGCTACTAAGGTGCTGAACATAGGAGAGTCAGCGGCAACGGAAAGTCCCCAAATCATTAGTACTCCAAGAAAGATCATAGGAAGTGAAAGTCCGAAGAGCCAGGGGCTTAAAAAACACATTAATCCAGAGATACTAAGGGCAATTGTTGCGAGTAACTTTGGGGAAATCCTCTGACTAAAAACTCCAGATAATGCGCACCCCAAGCCACCCATTGCAATAACAACAAAGCTCCAAAAAGAAATATCTAATCCGATACCTTTTTCAGCAACATAGTAGGCTAGAATGGCCGGTAGAAATGCGTAGAAACTGTATAGTTCCCACATATGCCCAAAGTACCCGAATGCCGCGCCTCTGAATGCCGGCTTTTGGAAGGCCGCAAAGGTCTTTGAAAATTCAACTTCCTGGGACGGCTTGCGATAAGGTCCATCTGGCACCAAGATGCCTATGATGAGGCCACCACAAATAGCCAAAACTGACACAGTATAGATCACAGTTTTATAGTCCAGGTTGCCCATATAAGTTCTAATCAGGTGAGGGAAGGCCGTCCCAACTACAAGTGCTCCGACAAGCAGTCCCAGTGACTTTCCAAGAGACTTATCAAAGTGGTCTGCTGCGATCTTCATCCCCACTGGGTAGATGCCGGCGAGGAATATACCCGTGAAAAATCGCGACCCAAGACTCGCTGGAAAGCTAAGCGAGGCAAGGGCTAGAGGGAGATTGCTAAGGGCAGCCAAGGCTGCACTCAAGAAAAAAACCTTGGAAGGAGAAAAGCGATCGGCAATATTGAGAAGGGCATACAAAAGAGTACCGACAATGAAGCCAAATTGGATAGAAGAAGTTAGAAAGGTAACCGAATTACTTGGAAAGTCCAGCGCTCTAATGAGGTCATCAACTACAGCATTTCCAGCGAACCACAAGGATGTGCATAGGAATTGAGCGATCACAATTGCAGCTAGCACAGCGCTAGGCTTATTCAACTTAGTCGACATACTTGCGGAATAAATCCATCAAAACTTCAGCAGGCTTATCCGTCCGACCCGGATGAGGTCTGGAAGCCTGGATGATGGTAGATCTAGAAGCTGTCAACCATCTGAACCGGTAGGGCATTTCCTGCCTAGCAATAGGTCCACCATCTTGGCCTCCGGAGCATATCATCTCCCATGATCTAAGGTAGTCCTCAAGAAGACTGACATGGTCCTCTTCTCCAATTGCGCAAATTTTGGTCCGGTCTATTTTATAGTGTACACCTAGGTATTTCTTTCGCTTGGAAAACAGAATAACGCCTACATTGATAAACTCTTCTCGTTCTACACGAGGAACGTACCTAATGACTGAATATTCAAAGGTTTCCATCCTGCGCTGCTTTTACTTCATTGACAAGAACATCTAGATGATTCAACTTGCTTTCTAAAACTTTCACATAGACAGACTTATCTTCGCCAATTTCCAAAAAATCACTTGGTATGAGGTCGACAATTTCTTGAAGCCTTCCAACAGAAATCACCTTCCTAATGTCACTTGCTGCTTCAGACAACATCGTAGCGCCTTTCAATAACACATGGTCCTTAATCATTGGAAATCCCCTTCCCAGGTGACTTTCCCAAGTTGACCACGAATGATGAAAGTAGAGGCTAGCTCCATGGTCAATTAACCACAATTCCTTGTTCCAGAATAGAAGATTGGTGTTCTTGGCCGTCCTATCAATATTAGAAATGATGGCATCGAGCAAGACTACCTTAGAGGCTTCAAGGGCATCCACAGCAGTCGCTAAAGGGTCGAAGGTAATAGAACCAGAGAGGTAGTGAAGTCCAAGGTTGAGTCCCACACTAAATTTCAAAAGATCTTGTATTTCTTCATCGGCTTCAGTCTGAGCAAACGAATCATCTAGTTCCATGAAGACAATTTCTGGTACACGCAATCCGACCGATCTTGCTAATTCGCCACCTATCAGTTCTGCAATTAGTGCCTTTCTACCTTGTCCTGCTCCGCGAAATTTTAAGACATAAAGAAATCCGTCATCAGCCTCAACAATCGCAGGCATAGATCCACCTTCTCTTAGTGGGGTCACATACCTTGTGACGTTGACCGTCCTAATTACATTCGCTGACATAGTCCGCAAGGTAGCATTTTTCCACTTTGAACTTGTCCTAGAATGTCAATCAGAATCAAATACATGCTATTTGCTAGCGCCCATTTCCTCAAGTAGCTTGTCGTATACATTTAGAAGATCGCTTTCATAAAATACCACATCGTAGAACACAGGAATCCAAGCGCCCCTAATCGCCATTTCAAAACCCTTGTGCCTCATAATAGCTTCAGCTCTCTCAGGTGTTCCTGAGGCAGCCAAAAAGAAGGGCTGAACGACATTCGTGTAGTCCATCTTGTCAGTGACAGAAATATTGTAATTCAAGAGTCGATCTTGCTTCGTATAGATTTCTTCTAAAAGCACTATAGTTTCGTAGTCAATGTAGGTCCTGAAGTCTGAATTCTGGGCAAATCTCCAAGCATAACCCACGGGATCCGATAACTTAAGAATGACATCTGTACTATCTGGCTTTTCCTGCAAATTAGCAAGAAGCTTACGATGGTAGTTAAGGCCTTTTTCGATGATTACTCTATTGCTTCTCACCTCCTCAACAATCCGACTAAGTTGAAGGTCGGCACTTGTCTTAGCTTTTCTTTTCTCATTGAAACTATTGAGGCCAAAAGCAATAAGAATGCCCAATACTACAGTAACAAATTCTATTATATGATTCCTCCAATTGACCTCCTTCTTAGACATAGTTTCTATTAGCTTGTTTAAGATAAAAAAGTGATTCAACTTCAAAACGTCTATATGGTGGCATTCTACAAAGTCATTTGAAATAAAGCCATGTTTTCTACAAGAAACCATTGCACTTTACTACATTCGTCGCAGTTTGATTATTAATTTACGTAAAGCCACAATGCGAAATATATTAATCATAGGAGCAGGTCGCTCCTCTACTCGTCTGATAAAGTACCTTCTGGATAAGTCCGATGAAGAAGATCTTAAGCTAACAATAGGTGATCTTTCTGAGGAGCATGCAGAATCGATGACCCTAGGTCATCCTAAGGCAATAGGCATAAGGTTAGATGTATTCGATGCCGATAAAAGAGCAGGGGCCATCGCTACGGCGGATTTAGTCATTTCTATGCTACCTGCGCGCTTTCATATCGAGGTTGCAAAGGATTGCCTAGCCTATGGTAAGAACCTAGTAACAGCATCCTATGTGAGCAAGGAAATGAAGCAGCTGGATGATGAGGTGAAATCAAAGGGGCTCACCTTCATGAACGAAATTGGTGTAGATCCTGGAATCGATCACATGAGCGCT
>CAZMYK010000513.1:0-3702 GCA_964570435.1 uncultured Saprospiraceae bacterium
TGATGACCAAGAGATGGTCTTCCATGAAAAAATGTGGAAGGGTACCTTAAAGATATTGACAATGAAAAACAACCATGCAGCAGTACCAATAAATTGCTCCTTGGGAACCCTCATGGCCAAGAAATATAGGTTTGCAAATGGGCCCGCAAGATTGCCAATCATGGTCGTGAATCCTGCAGCAGACCCAGTTAAGCCAGCAAACCAGATCTTCTCAGGTACTTTCTTCTTGCTTTTTTCCCACCAAATTATCAAGACCACACTAAGAATAATGATAACAGACATCATCTTTTTGAAAATTTGTTCATCTAGGTCTTTCCCAATGAAGACACCTGCTAGAACTCCGAAGATCATCCAGGGTAGAAACTTCAGAAGAAGTGGCCACTGGGTATGTCGATTATAATATGAAACTGCTAGGATGTCACCAACGATCAGCAAGGGAAGAAGTAATCCCGTTGAGGATTTTGCACCAAAGGCAATGGCCATAAATGTGACGATCAAGATGGAGGTACCCTTCAGTCCAGCCTTCGATATCCCTAACAAAAGAGCTGCAAGGACGCCCAGGGTTATTTCTAATGCTGTCAATTTTTAATGTGGTAGCTTGTTCTTTAAGATTCCATATAAGAGCGTGCCAATGAGAGAAGCTCCTATAACTATTAAGATCGACCATATTCCATGGCCAACAAGGACAAACATTGGACCTGGACAGGCTCCAGTAATTGCCCAACCAAGGCCGAAAATCGTTCCCCCAACGATGAGACGAAATACTCCACCTTCCTTGATCGTAAAAGTGGCTTCTTCTCCTGCCATAGTCTTCATCTTTGTCCTCTTCATGATTTGAATCGCTACCATGCCAAGGACCACAGCAGTCCCAATGATTCCGTACATGTGAAAGCTCTCGAACCTGAACATTTCTTGTATCCTAAACCATGAAATTGCCTCAGACTTGGTCATTATGATGCCAAATAGGATCCCAATCAAAATATATTTTATATACTTCATTCTTATAGAATTGCGGGCATGATGACCCATGCGGAGAGAAGCCCTCCTATGAAAAAACCGATTACAGCGATTAGCGATGCTAGTTGCAGATTCGCTAAACCGCTGATCGCATGGCCAGATGTGCAGCCACCGGCATACCTGGTGCCGAAACCAATCAACAGACCACCAACAATAAGGAGGACCCAATTAAGTGGTATGGAGAGGTCGCTAAATATTTCGGCGGGAACGTAACCTGCTCCTTCCGATATTGTTTTTGGCGTCGCAATTCCAAGGCTACTTAAGTGCATTTTAGTTTTCTCAGAGATTTCAACAGGGGCAGGGTTGGCAAGGTATTTAGAGGTTATGAATCCACCTATGACGGAGGCTCCAATAAAAACAAGGTTCCAAATCTTGGATTTCCAATCAATACGGAAGTAGTCGCTTAGTTTTCCAGCACCACCGATTGCACATAGGGTTTGTAGATTTGATGAAACGCCAAATCGACCACCCGCCCATGTTAGTAAAATCATGACGACGACAATCATAGCGCCAGAAACTGCCCAATGCCAAGGTTGGCTAATATATTCGATCATTACTTTTGAATTAAGGTGGCGCGAAGATAGTGTTTTTTATAGGATGGCTGATACCCAAACAAGAGAGAGGCGGTCGTTCAGACGACCACCTCCCCAATTTGAATTACCAAAATTCTATTAATATATACTAGTCTTTCAGTCTAATGACTTTCTCTAAGTAGGCAAATTTGTCATGTGTAATCTTGACCAAGTAGGTTCCTGCTGCGTAATCCATCAGAGAAAAAGTGGCCACATAGGTTCCGCTGTAGTTTCCAATCTTGCGTTCTTGAATAAGGCGACCAGCTAGATCCAAAATTTCTACTTTTATCTGTGGGTCGTTGATCTTCAGGTTCTTAATGCTAATTTTGAAAACATCTGATGTTGGGTTCGGAGAAACAAAAACTTCAACCGCATTACCATCAACATCGATAATAGCCGAGGTGAAGCCAACTGTTACAGAGTCAGTCACTTCGCACGTGCCAGTGTCATCTTTTACAATTACTGAATAGTCTCCAGGGAGGAGCCCCATAAAGACTTCGCTTTCTTGGAATGATTCGCCGTCGTCGATACTGTATAGGTATGGATCTACTCCACCACTAGCTTCTACCATTATAATTCCATCAGAAGTTTCAGCGGATGATGCATTGGTCGCAGTGGATTCAACAGATATATTACAAGAAATGCCCTTACCGCAGAAGCTTTCAGTAGCTGAACTTCCATATTGGCCATTGTTGGAAACTAGGAGAATGCCTTCATTATCTTGGATGATAAAATTTCCTTCTCCAAAGTCGCAACATATTCCATCGCCATAGGTATCTGTAACTACAAATGTATAGCAAGAATCGATGTTCAAGCATATTTTCTCAGTGATCGTTGCTTGTTCTTGGGAGAAGTCTCCGCTTGCAATAAGTGCCCCCGAACCTTCAGCAAATATTTCCCATTCGGTTTCTTGAGGATACTCATCTGTAGTGAACTTCAATGTCACAAACTGATCTTCCGCAAGTGTAGTCGTGGTTAATTGGATGGCATTGTTTTCGAGTACTGCATCATCTGTTGCGCCGTTGATTGAAATGATCTCAAATTTCACTTCATTAGCTCCAATTATAAAATCCACAATATCATATGAAACCTCATCTGCCTGCTCGAAGGAAAGAGAACCTTCATATTGATAGGTATCTACAATCGTTCCATTTACTTCTACAGCGATTTCCATTGAGTCAATTGGATTTGCACCATTATTTGTGAACTTGAGAGTCGCTACTGAAGTGCCCATGCAACTTCCTTGCTCTAGTGTTCCTGAAATGGCACCTTCTACTGCATGCACTTGCCTAACTGTTACTCTTAGCGTATCATTCAGTGGATTCTGGTCTAAAGGTGAAGAGACTATTGCACCGAGGTCATATCGATCCACTGCTTCAAGATCGACTGTAGTCGTGAAGGTGACTTGCATTGTGCTGTCAGATTCGAGGGTGTCAGGAATCGACACGGTCTCGATAATTTCTCCAGCAAACAAAAGTTGTACCTCATAGTCTGCCATAGGTTCGATTCCTGAATTAATGATTTCAGCAGTAACAAGCTCATTATTTCCCAAGGTAGCGCTTGTGACAGGGTTAACAATTTCTCTGACTGCTAGGTCCAGTGAGTCCTTATTTACTTTGAATGCAACGATACGAGTCTTTGTCACAAATTGTCCATCTCCTGCATATTCTGAAGTCCACCAGAAAGAATTATCTCCCTTAGGGCTGACAGACATCTGGCTGTAGTCTCCGAAACGCTCACCAGACTGAATAGGAGCTAATCCTTCCACAATAGTGGTTTCGTTTACAGTCATTTCTCCTAGTGGGTCATTAGCTCTTCTTCCAGTAAACCTAGCTCCAACAAAGCTGTTAGGACTACTCACATTGTATGCAAGCCCAATATTTCCCTTACTATCTATCGCAATTGATGGCATAAATCTATCCATCCTGTCAGTTGGAGCAAGAGTTCCTTCTTGATATAAGAACCAATCTTCTTCTGACGAAGTTCTTCTGAATTCCATCCACCTGATGCCTGATAAGTTATCCCCATCCGTCACATCAGTGACGAAACTGCATACCAACGATTCGTGAGTACCGAAGTTTCGCAGGTGTGGGACATTCATGATTACTTCCGG
>CAZMYK010000514.1:0-3701 GCA_964570435.1 uncultured Saprospiraceae bacterium
GAAATGGGGTTCCCTATCGAAGGACGATGAATGATATTTCCTTCGGAGGCACTCATCCAACAACTCGTCACAACGTGTGTCTCCGATGGACCATAACGATTGTGTAGTCTAACTTCTGGATTTTGCTCAAGGAAGTTCTCCATTTGTTCATTCACATAGAGCTGTTCAGCCGTAGAAATAATGTGCTTCAAGCTGTGAGACTCTGCCTGATCTAGTTCTACATGTGTCAAGAATGCATTGAGTGCCGAAAAAGGCATGAACATCGTCTCAATCTGAGACTGGCCAATCTCTTGAAGCAAAGCCGGATAATCCAATAGATGATCTTCTGAAAAATTAACGACTTCATCACTTCCTGGTTTTTTTACCTTTACATTTTGTTTTACCGAACTTTCCATAATGATTTGCTTGACCTGTCTTGCCGTCAAGCTTGGGAAGTAAGATCTTAGCACTGTAGCTACTCCTGCTACTACAGGAGAAGCCATACTTGTACCTTGTAGATTCTGGTATTCATTGCCTGGCGTCGTTGAGAATATCGCCACTCCAGGTGCAAAAATGTCAACCTCATTCTTGCCATAATTACTGAATGGCGCAGATAGCATTTCTCCTTTTGCATAGTTCAAAGCACCGATCTCCAGCCAATTATCTGCATATTTCTTTCCAAATATTTTTTTCTTCTCGTAGGTATTGTTTGGGAAGTTATCCGTTTTGTCATTATTCTGTGAGCTGTTTCCAGAAGCGTGCACCAACAGCACATCTTTCTTCCTCGCATACCGAACAGCATCATCAACAACGCTCTTGTCCCAGCTGAAACCTTTACCAAAACTCATATTGATCACACTTGCGCCGTTGTCAACAGCGTAACGAATGGCATTGGCAACATCCTTGTCTCTCTCATCGCCATCAGGTACTGTCCTAACTGACATGATCCTAACGTTGTCAGCAATGCCGTTCATGCCTGTATCGTTGTTCCTCACCGCACCAACTATTCCTGCCACATGAGTGCCGTGCATTGCATCTGGACCTTCCACATCATTATTACCGTAAAACTGCTCTCGTTGATCGGAATAGTCATCACCAATTATTTTTCTAGAATTAAAATCAGGATTATATGCGTAATCTACTTGATTTTTATAGTGTGACTTTGCGCTCTCCAGTTGACTTGCTATCTCGTTTTCAATTAGAACGAAATTCTCTAGAGTATCACCTGCAATAATAAAATTTTCAGCAATACTTTTTCCGATCATTACGTCTTGTTCTATAGATTCTATCGCACGTATATTTTCAATGGTTATTTCTTGATCTCCAAGTCCTTTTTTTAGTCCGGCTATCGCACCCATCAACAATTTTTCATTTTCTAATATCTTATTGTAGTTGTTTTCAGCAGAGGTCCGTTTTCTCTCTGCCTCATCCTTGTACTTAAGATACATTTCGTATTCTTCTTTTTGCTTTTTGTTCAATTGCTCTGGGTCTGCATCGTCATATCTGTACTTAAGTTTAGCATATAATCTCGTTACTTCATAGGTATCTGGACCAACATTCTTTCCATCTGCACCCCCTATAAAATTCCAACCATTGACATCATCCACGTAACCATTGTTATCATCGTCTATACCATTAGCTGGAATTTCCCCTTCGTTCACCCAGATGTTTTCTCGTAGATCCTCATGTTCAATATCTACACCTGAATCTATAATTGCGACTACCACCGTTTCTGAGACTCGGTCTTTTAAAATCGTTTCGTAAGTTTTATCCGTGCTTACCCCATTGAATCCGTCAGTCTTTGGATCAAGGTGAAACCAATTTTCTGCTGGTGGAGCTTGGGCCATGGAAATTTGAGTAATTAGTAGTATTGCAAGGATCTTAGTAAACTTCATTTTAACTCTTTAATTGTTTAATTTGATTGCTGTGACGGGGCTAGTATTTTACTTAGCAAATGTATCAATTTCTGTAATAATTATAGATATATATTACATTTGCATTCATTTTTCATTAGCTAGCATAATATTTTTTTTGCTAACATGTTACTTTAGTGATTTGTTCCGTCCTTAGATTGTGATAACAAAACTTTAGCATTGAGCACCCTATATAAGTGTATTGTTCTTCTTATCTGTATTTCCATGAAAACTGAGACTCAAGGTCAGTTTTCATATTTTGAAGTAGGCGCAAGTTTAGGTATAGCGAATTACAGCGGTGATATGTCTTCTGACAATGTAGGCAAAGTTTTAGGAACTTCGCTCCCCTCGGGCAGTCTATATGCTCGTTATAATCTTTCACCCTATCTTAATATCAAGGGCGGCCTAACCTATGCTAGGTTAGGAGCGGATGAAGCCAAGGGGGAGAACCAGGGGATCATTAACCGGAACTTGTCCTTTTTTACGAACCTCTACGAGGCAGCTTTCACAGCCGAGCTTAATGTTTTCAAGTATGATCCCCTGGAAGGCGGTTCTATATTTACGCTTTACGGGATGGGAGGTCTTGCAGGTTTCTATTTTAATCCCTTGACTAGATTTGAGGGAACAGTGTACGAATTGCAACCGCTTGGAACAGAAGGACAAGGCCTAGCGGAACACCCAGATAGGAAATTTTATTCCCTTTATCAGATTTCTATTCCTTTTGGAGGTGGATTGAAATTCAAAATCAGTGAATCTTTGAATTTTAATATGGAAATGTCATGGCGTCTCACCTTCACCGACTACCTAGATGATGTAAGTACGACCTATCCTGATTTCGCAGCACTTGTTGCAGCAAGGGGAGATCTAGCAGGAGATCTTTCTGTCCGTGCTCTTAATAGTGGTGAACCTGGTCAGTTTGAAGGAAGGGTTCGCGGAAATCCAGCTATCAAGGACTACTACTTTACCCTTCATATTGGTGTTTCGTATAATCTTGTAGACTTGGGTTCTTTTTCTTCCTACCGAAGGAAAAGTAGAAGAATTAACACAAGCAAATGTCCTAAGTTTTAATCTGCTTTCTATCTTGCACCATGGGTATGCTTGAGGATAAGTTGGAAATCCTGAAAAAGTATTGGGGCTATTCGACCTTTCGCAATAATCAGTCAGATCTTATAGATGCAGTTCTCTCTGGGCGAGATAGCTTAGGTCTCATGGCTACGGGCTCTGGTAAGTCTTTGTGCTATCAACTACCAGGACTCCTTCTTGATGGTATTTGTATAATCGTTTCACCCCTCATCGCTTTGATGGAAGACCAAGAAAGGGGACTACGAGAAAAGAAGATCAAGGCCGAGGTAGTCCACTCTGGGAAGAGTAGAAAAAGACAAGATGAAATATTTGACAATTGCATTTTCGGAGGTGTTAAGTTCCTCTTTCTTTCCCCAGAAAAACTTCAATCTGATCTAGCCCTAGCAAGAATAGCAAGGATGAATGTATCATTCTTTGCAATAGATGAGGCACACTGCATTTCGCAATGGGGCCATGATTTCCGACCATCGTACTTGGAGCTGGGGATCATCAAGGAAAAATTTCCAGGTAAGAATATTTTGGCTCTGACTGCTACTGCTACAAAGCAAGTAGTTAAAGATATCGTCCTGTATCTTGGACTTGAAGACAGTCGGCAGATTTTTAGGTCCTCATTTGCTAGACCTAATATTTCTATTTCAGTGCTACGTACGACTAGCAAGTTGTCGAAATTGGGCCATATTTTAAAGTCAGTCAAGGGTTCGAAGATCATCTACGCAAGAAATAAAA
>CAZMYK010000515.1:0-3690 GCA_964570435.1 uncultured Saprospiraceae bacterium
CTGCTTACAATGATTGCCGGCCTAAATGATATCACTAGCGGTGACATCTTCCTGAATGGGTATGGCATAACAGGTCCAGGACCCGATAGGGGTGTGATTTTCCAGTCTCCTAGTTTGCTACCATGGATGACCGTCATGCAGAATGTGATGCTTGGTGTGAAGCAAGTCTTTCCTCATGGAACCCCGAAGCAGCAAAAAGACATATGTAAGTACTATCTTAACAAGGTAGGCCTCATTAACGATCTCAATAAGAAGGCAACAGAAATTTCTCAAGGGATGCAGCAAAGGGTTGGGATAGCCAGGGCTTTTGCACTTAAGCCCAAGATCCTCCTCCTAGATGAGCCCTTTGGAATGCTTGATTCTCTGACCAGGGCAGAATTGCAAGACGTCCTACTAGAGGTATGGGAGAAAGAAAAAATAACAGCGATTCAGATCACCCATGACGTTGATGAAGCCATCTACCTAGCAGATCGGATCATCATGATGACCTCAGGTCCCAAGGCAACAATTGGTGATATTCTTGATATCGAATTCGAACGCCCACGTGACAGGGAGGCTATGATAAATGGTGTTGAATACTACAAATACCGAAAACATTTGATCGACTTTTTAGAACATTAGATTTACTTTTCGATCAGATATGAAGTACGACAAGTTTAAAACTATATGTTCCTATTGCGGTGTCGGCTGTGGAATTGTGGTTAAGAAGGACTCTAAAGATCGACTGAGTGTAGAAGGAAACACCGAGCATCCTGTGAATTCGGGAATGCTCTGCAGTAAGGGGATGAACTTGCATCATGTTGTACAAGACAAGACTGACCGTCTTCTGTTTCCGCAGATGAGGTGGAGTAAGAACTCGCCACTTCAAAGAGTGAGCTGGGACAAGGCTCTTGATAGAGCAGCCTCTGTGTTTAAATCAATCATTAAGCGCCACGGACCCGATAGCGTGGGCTTCTACGTTTCTGGTCAATGCACCACCGAAGAATACTACATTGCAAATAAGCTTACTAAGGGCTTTATCGGCACCAATAATATCGATACAAATTCCAGACTTTGTATGAGCTCAGCAGTTGCAGCTTACAAGAAGGCCTTGGGCGAAGATTCCGTGCCGATAAGTTATGATGACATCGAAAAATCTGACTGCTTTCTAATTGCTGGTGCAAATCCTGCCTGGTGCCATCCAATTCTTTTTAGGAGGCTTGAGCATCACAAAGAAAAACATCCAAATGTCAATGTGATTGTAGTAGATCCTCGAAAAACGCAGACCGCCTCACTCGCAAATCTTCACTTGCAAATAAATCCAGGTACGGATGTAATTCTATACAATGCCATCTGCAGACGAATCATTGAAAATGGAGACATAGACCACGACTTTCTAGAGAAACATACAGACGGCTTTGAAGCGCTTAAGAAGCTGGTCAGCTCTATGTCGATTGAAGAATCATCTAGACTTTGCGGAGTCTCATTAAAACAAATTACGCTGGCCGCCAAGTACATTGGTTCTTCCAAGGGATTTATTAGCATGTGGGCAATGGGTCTTAACCAGAGTGCAATCGGGGTCGATAAAAGCCTTGCCTTACTGAACATTTCTCTTCTTACTGGGCAGATAGGAAGACCCGGAGCTGGACCTTTTTCGCTAACAGGACAGCCGAATGCGATGGGTGGTCGAGAAGTGGGAGGGATGGCCAACTTACTTGCTGCCCACCTCGAGCAATCAAGTAAGGAAGACAGGGCCAAGGTTGCCAAGTTCTGGGGAGTGCAAGATCTATCCGCCAAGCCTGGTCTTACAGCGACGCAGATGTTTGAAGGACTAGCTTCTGGAAAACTAAAGGCCGTCTGGATCATATGCACTAATCCTGCGGTTAGCATGCCCGATTCGAGAAAAATAGATCAAGCGCTTAAGGAAGCTCCCTTTGTGGTCGTTCAAGATATTTCTAATCGATCAGACACCCTTGCTTATGCAGACCTAGTCCTTCCTGCTGCAGGTTGGCTCGAAAAGGAAGGGACTATGACCAATTCCGAAAGAAGAATTAACTACCTCCCTAAGGTTCTCGATCCTCCAGGTGAAGCCCTGCCCGACGCAGAGATCCTATGGAGCTTTGCCCAAAAAATGGGCTACAGAGGTTTCTATTATAATTCGGTCAGTGAAGTTTATGACGAGCATTGCAGATTGACGAAGGGGACCAACATTGATATTTCAGGTCTAAACTACCAGAGGCTAAAAAACGAGGGTTCGTTCCAATGGCCCGTTCCCTACACTGACCACAATGGTACTAAGAGACTATTCGAGGATCACCAATTTTATACTCCAAATAAAAAGGCACAAATAGTTACTCCTAGTAGTGTCCACAATGAATCAGAAGGTCTTAGCGAGAAGTTTCCTTTGATTCTGACCACAGGCAGGGTTAGAGACCAGTGGCACACTAGGACTAAGACGGGAAAAGTTAGCCGATTGAACAAACATGAACCTTCAGCATTTCTAGAAATCAGTAAGAGAGATGCCAACAAGCGCAACCTTGCAGAAGGAGATCTCGCGGTTATTGTCAGCAGGAGGGGAGATGTAAGAGTCAAAGTCAGAGTAAGTGCAAATATTAAAGACGGCGTAGTCTTTATGCCCATGCATTGGGGTAAGAAACTAGGAAATGACTTTGAAAGGGCGAATAATCTTACAAATACACTCATCGATAAAACCTCAAAACAACCTGACTTTAAGTATTCGGCTGTTCAGGTCCTTGCCTACAAAAAAAAGAAGGAAAAGATCTGTATAATAGGTGCTGGCGCTGCTGCCTTCCAGTTTGTAAATCACTATCGTCAACTCAACCAGGATGACGAAATTCATGTATTTTCCGGAGAAGCCCACCCATTCTACAATAGAATACTCCTCCCAGAATATGTCAGTGAACACCTCACTTGGGATAACTTGCAAAAGATGAAGTCCGAAGAAATAGGCAAACTTGATCTCCACATTCATCCTAGCGCCCTGATTACAAAAATAGATCGAGAGAATAAGAAAATTACAACTGCTAAGGGTGGTGAGGAAGAATATGACAAGTTGATCTTAGCAATGGGCAGCAGGCCCTTCATTCCTATCGATGTTCCAATCCATCTTCCTGGTGTATTTACAATTAGAAATAAGATAGACGCTGATCGTCTGAAAGAGCACCTAAAGAATTCAGGTTTGCCAGCTGAGAAACAACATGTTACTATTGTTGGCGGAGGACTACTTGGTCTAGAAATGGCCGCGGCACTGAAGATAATGCAGGTGCAAGTAACCATCGTGCAACGAGGTGCAAGACTAATGGAACGCCAATTGGATACCATCGCCAGTCAACTACTTGAAGAAGATGTCTTAGAAAGAGAGATCCAACTTTTCTTCGACAATGAGGTAAGTACAATTCGTGTTTTGCCAGAAAATTCAGACCTGGAAGTCAACCTAAAGAGCGGTAAGTCCTTCTCATGCTCCGCCATCATCTATGCTATTGGAACGCAACCCAATGTTGAACTCGCCAAGGAGGCAAAATTGGAAGTTAGACGGGGAGTAGTAGTGAATGAATATCTTCAGACTAGCGACAAGGCCATTTTTGCGATTGGTGAAATTGCTGAATTTAAGGAGAAAATGTACGGGATCACTACAGCCGCAGAACAGCAAGCAGAAATAGCTGGAAGTTTTCTACATGGCGATTTCAGTAA
>CAZMYK010000516.1:0-2039 GCA_964570435.1 uncultured Saprospiraceae bacterium
TTTCCTTTGAAGAGGACGTCGTCTGCATGTTACACAGTTTTGTCAAGCAGATCAGAAGTGCGACTGGAATCATAGCTATAGAACCGACCGTAGTAAGCGCCATTAGTCATGAGGATGTAGAGCGTCTTCAAAAGAAATATCACGAGTTTGAGACTTTTAATAGAAAGCTGGTAGAAGAGTATCTCATTTTTACGGAGTTACGATCTCATAGCATGCAAGAGAATGATGCCCTAGGCAGGTACTTCGAATTAATTCAATCCAATCCTCGAGTGGAGCATAGGGTTTCACAGACCCACATAGCCTCCTACCTAGGAATCAAGAAAGAAACCTTAAGCAGGATTAAAAAAAAGCAAAATACCTGAAAGTGTTGATATATATCAACAGAAGTTCGTTTGATAATAGTGATATTTACTGTTGTGGTGTTTAGGCGCTTACCTTTCATCTGGAGAGAGGTTTTTTATTACGATGAATGAAGCCCGTAATCAACTAAATAAATAAGAATTAAAGGATACGCTTTTTGCGAGGGCAAGAAGCAAAGTCAAAAAGGGTGTTATATTTACAAGAGGTCACAGAAGCCATTTCTGTGACCTCTTTCTTTTTGAACTAATTGTTGTGTATCTGTGTAAATTATCTTGAATTACCGTCTAAGAAGTAAATCGTCCATTATGAATTACTTGATACTAATCTTTTCACTCCTTATAAACTTGCCAAATGCTCCTATTGCAGAAATCGAATTTGGAAGTGGCGGAGGTTTTACCGGGGCCATCAAAGCATACGCTCTTAATAATAAGGGAGAACTATATAAGCTAGATCCATTTGCAGGCGGCAGAGAGCTGGTCAAAAAGGTCGATGCTAGCACCACCGCCTCCCTCTTCCAACGCATCGAAGAAGATGGGCTTCTCAAGATAAAGATCAACAAGCCTGGTAACACATATAAATTCCTAAAGTTAAGTCTTCTGACCACCTCACACGAATTGGTATGGGTCGGAAATTCTGACAATAAAAACCTAAATTTGTTTTATGCTGATCTTAAAGCACTATGCAAATCAAATGAATAAATAATGATGCAAAAATTACTGGCTCTTTTCTTTGTCCTTTTCTGCTATAATCTGAATGCGCAATTCAAGGAAGTCCCTCTTCTTGGGAGTCCCGCAAAGCATCTCAAGAAAGCAACTGCTCCGCAAAATCTTTCTGCTCCAAAGCAAGAAAATTCTTTGAACTACAAACCTATTGGCTCACTAAGTCCTTTTTCTATAAAGAAGGTTATAAGAGCGGTTGACTTCGATCAAAATAAGATGCCTACTCATATAAGAGGATGGCTAGGTGAACTTGGTTCTTCGATTGAACGACAGGCGGAAAGCTATCTTGCAGAAGTTGCCCACTTATACCAGGTCGAAGAGGCTGGAGCAGAATGGCAGATCACAGAAATCCGAAAAGACGAAATCGGAATGCAACATATTCGAGTTCAACAAGTCAGGGAGGACGTTCCCATATATAGTGGAGAACTAATTCTACATGCACGAAATGGAAGGATAGAGAGCGTAATGGGCCGTGGATTTCCAAGTCCTAATTTGGAGACATTTACTCCCGCACTTACAGAATCGGATGTTATCAGAAAGGTTGAAACTCAACTTGAACAGTTGGATCACTATGTCGACATACCTCAAAACCAATTGACGATGCTAGACATGAAGCAAGTCGTAGCGAATCTAGTAATTTATCATGAGGACGGAATGGCCGAGAAAGAAAGACTGGCTTACGAGGTTCAAGCATATGAAAACCTCGCAAGTTATAGTACTTACTTTCTAGATGCTCATACTGGCGCAGTCATCCATGAACATTCGAAAATTTGCAAGATCCATGGTGACCATGAGCTTCCACCAGATGGACCCAAAACCGCCAATGCGCAAGACTTAAATGGTGTGAATCGCACCATTGACGTGTATGAAGTCGGAGGCAATTACTTTATGATTAATGCCACAAAGCCCAATTTTAGTAGCTCTCAATCTGCTATGCCGAATGAACCTGTAGGGGTCATC
>CAZMYK010000516.1:2049-3679 GCA_964570435.1 uncultured Saprospiraceae bacterium
CAGCGCCAATCTTGGCGATAAATCTACTCCTGAATAGGTGTCATCTGGACCTTGGACGCGAATAATTCCAGCCCAGCAACCGATGATTTCGAAATCTTTCATGTGGCTAATAATAACAACGCTTCATGGAATGACAAGTCTTCTGTTTCGGCACACTACAATGCGGGTATTGCATACGACTATTTTAGAAATGTTCACAATAGAAACGCCATTGATGGAGGAGGTGGAAACATTATCTCATTTATCAATGTCACAGATGAAGATGACAACAGTATGGATAACGCCTTTTGGAATGGGCAGGGTATGTACTACGGCAACGGTAACACGGAGTTCCTTCCCCTGGCTGGCGGTCTAGATGTTGCTGGGCACGAGATGTCGCATGGCGTCGTACAGTCCAGTGCAAACTTAGAATATCAAAATGAAAGTGGTGCCCTAAATGAAAGTTTCGCAGATATTTTCGGAGCTATGATGGACCGTGAGGACTACAAAATAGGTGAAGATGTGGTCACATCAGCCTTTCCATCTGGAGCTCTAAGAGACCTTTCTAATCCCAATAATGGTGGGAGCAAACTAGGAGATAGAGGTTGGCAACCCAAAAATGTAAGTGAGCAATATTTTGGATCCTTGGACAACGGTGGTGTTCACATTAATAGTGGTATACCGAATCATGCCTTCTACCTTTACGCTGAAGTAGTGGGTAAAGACAAGGCGGAAAAAGTCTTCTATCGTGCTCTAACAGAGTACCTGACAAGGTCATCACGATTTGTCGATGCTAGAAATGCAGTTGTACAGTCTGCCCAAGACCTATTTGGAAGTTCAGAGGCCGACGCTGCTAGAAATGCCTTCAGTTCAGTAGGGATAGGAGAAGGCTCAGGGGGCGACTACACCAATGATGCTATGACCAATGAGGGAGATCAATTTTTAATCTATACGCCCAAGGATCAGTCTAAATTGGTGGTCGTAGATAATGGCTTAGAGGTGGTGTATGATCCAGCTTCTTCATCAGCACCATTAAGTGTACCTAGCGTTTCAGATGATGGAAGTTTGATCTATTTTGTAAATGCTAATAATCAGATCGAATCCACCATTATAGACTGGACAACTGGGGACATTAGTTCACTAATCGTACAAGACCAACAAATTTGGCGTAACGTAGTTATCTCTAAAGATGGAAACCGGATGGCTGCAGTCGAATCTGCCCAAGAAAATAAAATTCAAATCTATGATTTCGGAAAGCAAGAGTGGTATACTGATGCTTTTGGAAACTTTGGGTTCGAACTTTATAATCCGACCTTTACCGAAGGTGTATCCACCGGCGATGCAAAGTTTGCCGACGCTATGGAATTCGATATATCCGGAGAAGTCTTGATGTACGATGTATTCAGTGAAATAGAAGGAAATTTCGGAGAAAAAATCGGCTACTGGGACATTGGATTTATGAAAGTTTGGGATAATCAGCAGGTGGATTGGGATGAAGGTCTAATCTCCAAATTGTTTAGTAATCTGTCAGAAGGAATCAGTGTTGGAAATCCCACCTACTCTAAGAATTCACCTTACATTATTGCATTTGATTACATCGAAGGAAATCAGAATGCCGTCATCGCTGCTAACATAGAGACCGGAGATCTAG
>CAZMYK010000517.1:0-3667 GCA_964570435.1 uncultured Saprospiraceae bacterium
GCTTCAAGCACTTTCATGTCCGCTGACTGCCTCAAATACTTCTGACCAACTGCCAGAAAAAATCGATCTGCGCCTTGCCGCTCATAGACATTGTAAAGTGTAATTTTACCAAAGTAACCTTTGGCATCCATATTCTTGGCATAGATGTAACCTAAACCATGCAAGACCAAGTCAAAGGATAGTCTCTGGTGCCTTTGTTGGTACCAAGGATTGATGAAGGATCGCCCTAATTCAATCCACTTCTGCTTTCGCCAATCTTCAGAAAAATCGAAGTGATCACCCATCGGACCTGTTGAGTAGGAATCAGCATCATGGACCATGTAGCGATATCCGCCTATGATGGTGCCTATAATGGATTCGGCTTCCGTATCCAAAATAATGAGCTGCTCCATCTTATCAAGTAAGTCAAATTCATCATAGTCGTTCTCACCAACACCACCACCCTCATTTCGAAATGCCCATTCGCGCATAATACTTAGTAGTTGGCTTAACTGAGGACATATGTCCCAATTAATCAAGCAGATAATAAACCCTGTATCCTTAACGAAGCTGTCTTTCTTCTTCGAGTACTCCAGAATTCGCTCTATTTCCTTGGCAAAAAGTGCTTCATCTATTGAAGTTTCGATTGCCTCAACCACTTCTTGCTCAGAAATCTGGGGAAAGACTGGAATGTTTCTAAAAACTTTCTTCTTTTCATCGAAGTAATCCATCGGATCGACATTCAAGGCCTTAGCTTCTAGGACTTTCTTCATACTTCGAATTTTACTTGCTCTTCCTTCATATTGTATACGAAATCATAAAGCTCATCTGCAAACAACCTCTTCATCTTTAAGCTTCCATCCCCCACTTTCAGACTAACATCTTCAGCTGAAATAGGCTGTGAAAAGGTCAACTTAATGGGTTCTTTCTTCGGCCTAATCAACTCCCTGAGCTGGAATATGTTCTCTAATGGCACCTTCTTAAGTCGTTTATTCCCCTCTCTAAATTTAGAAACCTTATAAAAAATATCTGCATTAGAACCACTTATATTAAGAACGGTAATTGGTGTATTATATTTCTGTGCAAAATCCAGAAAAGTTGGCCTCCAACGTCTATCTCTTAGCTGCCCATCTTCATCAAATCGAGAGTTCTTTCCAGCAGCAAAGAAGACTACAATTTTTCCCTGCCGATATGCTTCATGCACAGACTCTAGGTTGATCTTATTATTCTTGGACATTGTATTTACAGGTAGAACAATATCTACCACAGGCTCCACACATATCAGTTCATTGGCTAGAATTACGAAGTCATCCCGTCTCTTTCCAAGGGCGGAAATAGTAGCCACCACATCGGCACCTCCCGGATGGTTGGCTATCAAGGTTACTGGTCCAGCGGATGGCAAATTTTCGATGCCTACAACTTCTAATTGGTGACCTAGTTCTTTAATTACTGTGTCGATAAAGACGACATTCTTCAGGTCCTTGTACTTGTTAAGAAGTCGGTTTGCTTTTGCAACACCTAGGGGAAGCAAATTAAGGATACCGTCAAAAAAACGAACCTTCCATTTGGGCCACTTGGGTTTAAAAATCGCAAAGGAATACTTCTTAATCAAGTCTCGAGTTTTTTGTAAAACGTAAGAAACACATTTTGAATTAAAGTCAAAAAAATCACTGGTGTTTTTTGGGGATTTTTACCTACTTTAGAAAATACAAATTGAATATAATGCTTAGAATTCTTCTTATTGTGTGCCTTCATGGCATTCTAGTGAACTGTGTGAATGCACAGTTACGGACTAAAAAAACGATCAGTGACCACGCGATTCTACAACGAGACATTGAGATTCCAGTTGCAGGCTGGGGTAATGTTGGCCAGGACGTAGAACTTTCATTAAACGATGAGACCTACCGTAGCACCACAGATTCTGACGGGCGATGGACCATCAATATCCCTCCCATGGAAGCAGGTGGCCCGTATACCATCACAATAAAAGTTGCTAGTCAACGATTGCAGTACAGTGACATTTACTTTGGTGATGTGTGGTTGTGTTCCGGTCAATCCAATATGGAGTGGATTCTTGCTAACACTGATAATGCAGAAGAAGAAATAGCTAGTGCTACTGATGCAATGGTCAGACAATTTAAAGTACAGCACATGAACTCGGAAATACCACAAAGTGAAATTCCTGAGGGAGAATGGACGGTTTTGAGTCCTGAAAGTGCAAGCAATTTCACCGCTGTGGGTTACTATTTTGCTAAAAGCATACGTGAGAGCAACGAAGTCCCGATTGGGCTTCTGAATTCTTCTTGGGGGGGCAGTCGGATCGAGCCTTGGATGAGCAAGGAGGTCCTAGATAATGAACATCCCGCTTATTCTTATGCATCTTATACTCAAAAGAACAAAGTCGACTCTAAGGAAATAGCTCGAAAACTTAAAGAAAGATATCCAGGTATCGATGACAAAGATGCAGGCATGAAGGATGATCAACTTTGGGTAGATAACCAAGAAGGGGCAAAGTGGGAATCGATTGACCCCCGAGAATTTTGGGAGGATCAAGGGTTTGACGATGTAGATGGTGTAGCCTACTACAGAACCTACTTTGAAGCAACAGAAGCTATTGAACTGCACCTTGGAGCAATCGATGACAATGATCATACCTGGGTGAATGGGCAACTTGTTGGCAAAACGGCTGGTTATAAGAAAGATAGGAAGTACGAGGTACCTGCGAGTATCCTAAGAAAAGGAAAGAATGAGCTACTAATTAGAATTCAAGACACAGGAGGAGGTGGTGGAATGTACTCATCAGACTTCGAAACGCGGATAGGAGAGAAAGCATTAGATGAATTTAAATGGGAAATACGTCTTGGGTCTATTTTTGTCAATAGTCTTAGCAACAAGATTCCTAATTTGATATACAACTCCATGATCCACCCAATCCTTGACTTTCCTATTAAGGGAGTTATCTGGTACCAAGGTGAATCGAATGCAGGAAGTTTGCAGGAGGCCTACGACTATCGGTTCCTCTTAGCCTCTTTAATTAAGCAATGGAGAGATGAATGGAATCAAGAGGAGCTGCCATTCTACTATGTGCAGTTGGCTAATTTCAGACAACCCATGTCTGAACCTGGTACAGATGGCTGGGCACTTATCCGTGAATCTATGACTGAAGTTTTGGAAGTCCCAATGACGGGTCAGGCTGTGATCATCGACATCGGCGATGCAGATGACATCCACCCTAGAAATAAGAAAGATGTCGGATATCGTCTAGCACTTCCTGCTAGGGAGCAAGTATATGGTGAAGATGTGGTGCCAGGAAGCCCTCGCTACGCTTCCCACACCATCGTCGGAAACCATGTTGTCATAGAATTCCAACAAGTGGGTGATGGTCTAATTATTAAAGACCGCTATGGCTACTTGAGAGGCTTCAGTATAATAGATGAAGATGGAAGTCATGAGTGGGCGCAAGCTAAGCTGGAAAACGGCAAAGTTATCTTCTGGAGTGATAAAGTCGTGAACCCAGTTTCTGTTAGATATGCCTGGGAAATTAATCCTGGCGACGCGAATCTTTTTACGAAGGATGGCTTGCCGGTGACTCCATTTAGAACTGATCAACCTAAATAAAAATAAACCTAGGTTTATTTTTTCGACTGTTTTTGTGTCGTCTTCACTTAATGGTGACAACGCCGCTTTT
>CAZMYK010000518.1:0-3661 GCA_964570435.1 uncultured Saprospiraceae bacterium
CTGATTGCTATGGAGGCGGAAGTAGATTCTAGGTCGCTGAGAAATGGTGACCTATCGGAAGAAGAATGGGATAGGCTGCATGGGGCCGTCGAAAGATTGTCCGAGTTACCGATCTACATAGATGACACGCCGGGTATCAATATTTTCGAACTAAGGGCCAAGTGTAGGAGGTTAAAGCAGAATCACAACATAGAAATGATCATCATCGACTACCTGCAATTAATGACTGGAGCTCCCAATGGAGGAGGAGGTAATAGAGAACAAGAAATATCTACCATTTCTAGGGCATTGAAGGGCCTGGCAAAGGAATTGAATGTTCCAGTGATGGCACTTTCACAGTTGAGTAGGGCTGTGGAAACCAGGGGTGGAAATAAGCGTCCTCAGCTATCCGATCTAAGGGAATCAGGAGCCATCGAGCAGGATGCTGATATGGTGACCTTCATCTACCGTTCGGCATACTACGACCTAGAACCTGAAGATCCTTCAGTTCCTCGAGATGCAGCGGAAATTATTATCTCTAAGCACAGAAATGGGTCACTAGGGTCAGTCTTTTTGAAGTTCATTCCTCAATATGTCAAATTTACCAACCCTGATACGATGGGATTCGGAGAACTACCTTCCATGGGGGATCCTTTTAGTTCAGGGATCGTAACCAGACCTTCGAAGATGAATGAAGACGGTGGAGGTGGAGGACTTGGAGATATCCCATTCTAGATTTAATACAAGACGTAAGATGCGACTGAATAAATACATTGCTCATTCTGGAGTGTGTTCGCGACGTAAGGCGGGTGACTTAGTGAAGGCTGGAAAGGTTTATGTCAATGGGGCAATAGAGAAGAATCCATCATACATGGTGGTAGATGGTGACGAAGTTAGGTATGCGGATAAGGTCCTAAAGCTAGAAGAAAACAAGGTCTACATTCTAATGAATAAGCCCAAGAATACAGTAACTACACTATCTGATGAGAATGGTAGGATGACTGTCAGGGACATCATAGGAGACAAGGTCAAGGAACGAATTTATCCTATCGGCAGGCTGGACAGAATGACGACCGGCCTACTCCTCCTTACCAATGATGGAGACCTAGCCACCAAGTTGGCCCATCCTTCTGGCGAGGTCAAGAAATTCTACCGTGCCATCTTAGACAAGAAGATTTCTGATGAAGACATCGAGAAGATTCGCAAGGGATTGGTCTTGGAAGATGGATTTATCCAGGTGGATGGGGCAGACTTCGTCAAAGGTGGTGAGGGAAAGGTTGTAGGGATAGAACTGCACTCAGGTAGGAACAGAATCATCAGGAGAATTTTTGACCACCTTGGTTATAAGGTCCAAAGACTAGACCGTGAATACTATGCGGGCTTGACTAAGAAGGACTTGAAACGAGGCTGGTGGCGTCACTTGTCGGAACGTGAGATCATCATGTTAAAGCACTTTACGAAGTAGCTTTTTAACAATTAATGCTGTAAGTAATAATCTTATATTAAGACTTCTTGCAGTATTGAATGTCCTTTTGTTCAATTTCCAGATAGATTAATTATTAGTAGTAGATTGTATCTTGAAATGTTTCTCCTTTGGTTATGTAAACACTGTCTAGAACTGACTTCCAAACTCTATTTCGTTTATATTCAATTTGAAACCTGAAATGGAAATTACCAATCGCAGCTGCATTACGAAAATCAAATTGGTTTCTGGATTCAAACCATTGTCTGTCAGACGGTTGATTGACATTTTCTCTATATTGCGTAACGATAATTGAATCCAAAACCTCATCCTTAAACTTGATTAAGCCTTGCATCTTGGCATCGGATTTCAACCTTATACGTTCATTTAAATTCTCAGACCCCTTCTTATAAACTTCCGCAGAACTTGTTACTGCATTGTCTCCTCCATCGTACGGCCAATATTCATCAGACTTACTAGGGTACAAATATGGATTAAAGCGACCTGTTAGCTCTACTTCAAAGAAACCTTTTTCATCAGTATATACGATGGCTTCTGCATCAGTTGTAAAGTCAGATTCTGTAAATGGACCAGATCCGTTGAAACCATCCTTCACATGTATTTTAGCATCTACAATAGGTTCGCCAGACCCAAAATCGACTACAGTACCACTTATAAATACGGTTTGTTCCCTATTCTTAGTACAGGAAATGAGAGTAAATGTGAATATCAATACAACTAACGTTATTTTCATAATATGCCAGTTTAAAGTTATCTGTTTAGTATTAGACTAAAGTGCTATTTGGTATAAAAATACATGGCTATTTATATCATATGAATAACCATGTATTTATGTCAATTGTACCTTATAGCAGCTTTGACCTCTTAAAGTACTTCACGAACTTATGAAAGTGGATTCTTTCACTCTTTGATTCCAAGACAAGGATGTAGCTTCCACTTGACAAGGAAGTGATATCAATCCTTTCTTGGTAGGCACCGAATATGAACTTCTTTCCGTCCATCCCTAGAATTGAAAAATTATCAATATTTTGACTTGCACTCACATCGATCCATTCTTGAGCCGGATTAGGGAATACATTAATTGCTTCCAAGCCAATATCAGAGGAAGAAGAGACAATGTTGCAATTGAAACTACCGCCAGTACAGTAGACCTGAAGTTCGCTACCTTGATCGCCAGGTGATATGAATGGATTATAGGTAGCAAATAAGCCATCCATATTTCCTATCCCATCTATCAAATAAATCTCGCATATTTCATCATATTTATTTTGGAAAATCCTCCGCTTTTGTCCATAGATTTCCATACTATCGATGCCATTGACAAGGACAGTTTCAAAGACATCGTAGCCGCATGTTGTAATCGAATCACCTACTTCTATTTCAAAGTCATAGAGGACAAACTCCTGATCTTGATAGTAGAATTCACGGCAAGGATCAGATAAAAGGATGTACTCGAAAAGCAACCTTCCATAAACCTTCCTATTATCAAGATCCTCTCTTATCAAGCCACCAAGCATGGTCTCTTCAAGTACGTAGGGATCTCTTTGGCCATCTCTCAGTTGGTGAAAAAGGACCTTCTTATATAGGGTGTCTCCTACCAGCGTATCTTCTGCAATCTCAAAAGCATGGTACTTGTCAATGTACTCTTGTTCACGCCAAGTGACCCAGGTGGCACCTTCTACAACGAGTGCTTGATAATCTTGAGCAAGGAGGAGGGTCTGAAAGCAGGTGAGGAAAGCAAATGCGATTAGCCTAAACATGATCTTGTTTTTCAATGTGAGTTAAGCAATACCTCAAGATAATGAATCGAAAATAAAACATGCAAACAAATACCAAGCATCAGGACCTAATGATCTTCCCAAACTTGAAGATCACTAGGTACAAAGTGTTATTTAGTTTTTGACAAATTTTGCATTCTTACCATTCTTTCCCACTAGGTAGTAAACGCCGGCTTCAAGATGAACAATGGAAATATTTCCCTCCTCATCTACATATTCGTCGTAAACTTGCTGCCCAGCTGTGTTGAAAATCTGCACCCGATTGCCCACTTTTCCCACCTTAATGAAGTCGGAAGAAGGGTTCGGAAAGACATTAATCTCATCACCGAGCTCCTCTTGTTCTAAAGCGGAAGATGGCGTTTCCACAGCCAGTCTGTCGATGCAAAAAAATGCCGGAGTGTTCATTCCGAAGGCTCCCACA
>CAZMYK010000519.1:0-3661 GCA_964570435.1 uncultured Saprospiraceae bacterium
CCGCCTTTTTCTACATGTGGAAATAGTGAAAGTATCTGAGCATAAAAATCTCGCCAAATCAACTCGCTTATAAAGGTTTCATTGAGGTCCCATGCCTTCCTTGCCTTCTCTCTGATACTGATAGTCCCGAATCTAAAGTGGACACCCAGCTTAGAAGTGCCTTCTATCGCTGGGAAATTTCGATGCTTGTCGTAGTTTCTAATTACTCCCTGCTTCACTGACATGCTAGGTGGACTAATTTCCGTTCGATCAAATCCCATTTTAGCTAGGTCTATCATTTCATAGCTAATTCCTGTCTTAAAGCTAGAATAGTACTTTTCACATTGATAGGATTCAAGATAGTAGTCGCTCCTGCCTTCCTTTATTTTTGAAAGCCAAATTCTTTTGTAGGGCGTAAAAACTACATAGGGATTGCCATCGGCCTTCATAACTTCCCCAGCTTCAAAAATCACGTGGTCCTTATAAGTTTTCAATGTCCCTCCTTTTGCTTCAATCATCTCCTTAATTCCAGCATCTCTATTCTTCGCATAAATTTCATAGTCACTATTGGCATATATCGAATTCACCTGATACTCTTCTAGAATTCCCTCCCAGACCTCTGCAGGGTGACCATACTTAACAAGGAGGTCTGTACCCAATTTCTGTAACTCATTCTTAATGTTGGAAATTGCTTTGTGAATAAATTCTACCCTAGGGTCCCCTTTGTCCTCCAAGCGATCAAGGATATTCCTATCAAAGATAAATATAGGAACTACCTCCTCTTCCTCCTTTAAGATGTGATACAGTGCTGCATTATCATGGAGTCTGAGATCCCTTCTAAACCAAAAAAAATTAACCTTCCCCATTTTTCAAACTAGTAATCATATGATAAAAAAAGACGTCCGCCTCGATAGTAAGTAAAATCGATTATGGGTTGGATAGTTTAATAAGTAAGCCTATTTTTGCGACAATAAAGGAAATCAAAATGTTAAACATGAGATTAAGAAGTTTTTGTGCTATGCTAATCGCCCTGATTTTCATGGCAAGTTGTGGCAGTGATACTAGCACGGGCGATAAAGAATTCACAGACTTGGTTGCCATGGCTGCTCAACTAGAAACCAATGAGAAGACTCAGGTAGCTAATATTATATATGGTAATCTTGCTGAAAGATTTCCAGAGCACAAGGATGCAGCAAACTTCAAAAAGAAATTAGGAGAAAGTACACCCAGCTCAATTATTGAAGATCTTAAGAAATCACGGTTGGAAAATCCCGACCAATATGGTATTAACAGGAATGAAGCGTTCAAGTATGTAGATGCATGTGAGGCCTACGCCCTTTCTTCGCCTTCAGACCCGAAGTCTCCTGAATACCTCTTCGATGCGGCAGAAATTGCAAAGTTGCTAAGGACTTATGATAAGGCCTTGAGTATATATGACAAGTTGATTAGTGAATATCCAGAATACGAAAAGACTCCTTCAGCTCTATTTATCAAAGCATTCACGCTTGAAAATGAGTTGGGAAAGACGGAAGAGGCCAAAGCTGCGTATGAACTTTTTTTGGAAAAATATCCGGAAGATTCCTTTGCGGATGATGCCCAATTTTCATTAGAAAACATTGGAAAAACCCCTGAAGAAGTTCTGAAAGCAATCGAGGCCAAAAACAAGGCGGCTAATCAGTAGACATTTATTTCCTTCTTAGCGATTGGATTTAGTGCGGTACCAGGCACCTTTGCTTCAACTTCCAATCTGTAGATAGACTTAGCTCCTTTCAGCATCTTGGCTAAGGCAACAGGTCCTTTCAAGAGGAGGTTCCTGCCAAGCTCATCCATTGGTGATATTTTCGGATTGAATATTAGTTTGAAATCTAATCTCAGCTGTCCGTTTGCTTGAATGACTAGCTCATCGTTCATTTCCAGCAAACCAAGATGATATTCGTTAATCAACTTGTTCTTTCCACGTCCACGAGAGTACTTTTCGATCAGTTCAATTTTGACCTTGGTCACCTTCTTTTCATTCATACTTTGAAAGAGGATGGCCCCCTTAACGATTCCATCACTAAGCTTTATTCGATCTGGCGTTTCGATTTCCATCTTTACGCCTTCTATCCCGAGCCAATTTTTAACTTTACCTAACATATGGTATTCAACTGTTAGAATTGAAATTCTGTTCCATCAGAATCAAAAAATTCGATTAAACCATCTTTTTCATCCAGCTAGCACCCAGGGGAACCAACCAATTTTGAATAAATTCTTCCTTATTTTTAACAAGTGGATTGAAAAACAAAGTATCTTCTCCAATCTCACCAGAACTAAACTTACCTTTCAACTCAGCTTTCTTAGCAGTGTATACTTCGTCATCCTTGATATAGGAAAAGATCATCCGATCGAAGAAATCAACTTTCAGGTGCTCCCCTAAGCTCTTTATAAATCTTACTGAGCTGTCGATGCTACATCCGCTTGCCCCAGCCTGCGTTTCATCCACAAATAAGCATAGCAATCTGTTGTGAAAAATATTCCCATATGCTTTAAGGGCATTATTGTGGCTCACCCATTGACCTACAAAATTAAAAATATGTTGTTTCACCTCAGGGATCTTTTCTTCAGGTATAAATTGAGAACTGTGGTAAATCCATACCTTCGAAGAATCGTCCAAAGCAATTAGGTCAGTCATAGTCTACCATTTATTATTTTCTACAATTAGCTCCGCCAGATCGTAAACCATAATGTCTTCATTCTTTTCCGCTGCCTTAACACCATCTTGGAGCATCGTCAGGCAGAAAGGACAATTAGCGGCTACAATCTTCGCACCTGAAGATATAATTTCTTCTGTTCTTTCTGTATTGATTCTCTTTTCACCTGCCTCATCTTCTTTGAACATTTGAGCACCACCTGCCCCACAACATAAACCCTTGGACTTGCACCGTTTCAGTTCAACTAGATCTGTATCTAAGGCTTCGAGAACATCTCTTGGGGCTGTGTAGACACCGTTGACCCTTCCCAAATAACAAGAATCGTGGTAGGTAATTTTTCTTCCTTTGAAGGCTCCACCTTCTATGCTAAGCTTCCCTTCGTCGATCAAGTCTTGCAGTAGCTGGGAATGATGAACTACCTCATAGGTGCCACCTAGAGCTGGATATTCATTCTTCAGTGTATTAAAACAATGAGGACAAGCGGTAACAATCTTTTCTACACCATACATATTCAAAGTTTCAATATTTTGAATGGCAGACATCTGAAAGACAAACTCATTCCCTGCCCTCCTTGCGGGATCTCCAGTACAGCTTTCCTCATTCCCTAAGATCGCATAGTCTAGGCCCACCTTTTCCAGGATCATAGCCAGCGCCTTAGTTACCTTCTGGGCACGCGCATCAAAACTACCAGCACATCCTACCCAAAATAATATCTCAGGCTTCCTTCCTTCGGCCGCAAGGTCGGCCATAATAGGTACATTCATTTACTTTTTTGCATTAGCTTATTTCAAAATAATTCATTGACTTCTGGCACTAGCTTTTGGCCCAAGCATCTCGATCATCTGGAACTTGCCACACTGCTCCACCATTTTCAATAGCTGTAAACATTGGTGTCCACTCTGCGGGCCCTGCCGATTCTGTCAAAATTTCATACCTCCTCATCTTAAGGATGGGTTCCAAAGGATCAATCATTACAGGACATGCTTCTACAC
>CAZMYK010000520.1:0-3646 GCA_964570435.1 uncultured Saprospiraceae bacterium
AAAGAGCTCAGCCAGGAAACTATTTCCACTTTTCGTAATGATGTAGTCATGGAATTGCATATCACTTTGCTTGTATGCGTCCGAATCGATCTCATCGCCTTGATTGATAAAAGGCTGAAAAAAGCTCTTTAGCTTTTTAATATCTTTCAAAGTTGCCAACTCTGTGAATTTCCTAATCGCGATGGTTTCAAGCGCAATCCGAATGTCGTAGACCTCAATTATCTTTTCATCGTCAAATGTTCTAACAAACACACCTCTGCGCGGAATAGACTCTACTAGATATTCTGCCTCTAGCATTTGCAAGGCTCCTCGCAATGGTGTCCTGCTAATCCCCAATGACTTTGCAAGCTTATCTTGAACTATTTTCTGCCCAGGCTTTAACTGGCCATTGAGCACCATTTCTTTCACCCTGTTGTATGCAAGACCACTAAGTTCCTTATTCGATAATTCAGCCATTTCTTTACTCTTTCGTATACCGTATACAAATTCTAATTACGCACAATTACAGAGTTTTGAGCTTAGACCATCTAAAAAGAGACATCTTTCACTAACCACACTTAGCTTAAGCAGGCATATCAGTGGGTATAAGTAGTCAATTTAAGACTCACGGCTTTCGACATTTCGTATACCGTATATAACATTAAATGATAGTCTGATATACCAATTCAGCTTCTTGGAAGACATTTTTTTGTATACCGTATACAAAACTAGCGATTATAAGTACAAAACCAAATATTAAATTGAAAAAATACCAACTACCGGTTTTTTTAGTAAATAACTACTTGTCGAGGTCCTCTTGAATTTTTCTTTTAATCAAATTTCTAGAATTAAGCAGATGTTGCCTTATCAGGTCTTCACTTTCGTTGACATCTCGCTTAAGCATTGCATTGATAATCTTTCTATGCTCTTCTAAGGTATCCTCCGGAGGCCTTATCAGGCCGATTTGTTGAATACATAGCAGTAAATTTCCTTTTTTGAATAGATCCACTAAGAATTCATTGCCACAATTCTCAATAATGTAGTCGTGAAATTTTGTATCCTCCTCCTTGTATTTTATCACATCGATGCTTTCATCACCAATTTCGTAGTCCGCGAAAAAACTCTTAATCTTCAAAAGAGTACTTCTACTGCTGTTTTCTACAAAGCATCTAGCAGCCATCGTTTCAAGTGCGATCCTACAGTCATAGATTTCGACCACCTTTTCATCAGAAAACTCCCGAACGATCACACCCCTCCTTGGAATCGATTCAACCAAGTGTTCGGACTCTAAAATCTGCAGGGCTCCTCTTAGTGGCGTTCGGCTAATCCCTAATTCCCTTGCAAGTTTATCCTGGACAATTTTTTGACCTGGCAATAGTTCTTCCGATAGAATCATCTCTTTGACTTTTACATAGGCCAAGCTTTTAAGTTCATTTACATTCAGTACCTTCATTTTCTCGAATTATTAATGTGGCATTTTATAGAAAACAACTACAGTCGATAAATTTCACCTTTGACAAGTTTCATCAGATCCATATACTTCTCTTCTTCCATCAACTTCCTGTACTTCTTCCTATCCAAGTTTCCAACAAGCTCCCAGATCGCAGAGTTCATCTCAGAATGCATCGTGAAAAATTCAACCATGTCGAAAATCCTTGGAGAGGCATCAGCTGTAAAGTATTTGTCATATCCGAATTCCCTAGCATAGAATAAGAATTCAACCGTGTGCAGGAAGTTCCTCGACCCACTGATAAGGTCCCAATCAAAATTGAAATCGTTGTCATTGGTATGCAAGTAGTAGTCAACGCCAGCGGATTCGCATAGGGCTAGTACCTGTGCTGGGTTTTCCTTAGCTAGCAATGAATGACCAAAGTCTATCGTCACTCCTGTCGCTTTGTTTCCAACTTCCTTCAGAAACAGAAGCGTTCGAGCGCAGTTATCTAACTGGCAATGCACCCTAGTTTCATTGATCTTGTATTCAAGGAAGAGCGGGATTTCTGGAAGATAGTCAGCCGCTTCTTCTACAGCCGCTATCATGTTTCGCCATGACTTCAAGTAGTCGACCTGGAACAAGTTATCATAGCCATCAGACAGTGGGCAACAAGTGACTAAGGGCGCTCCGACTTGCTTAGCATAGTCCTTTGCCCTCTTGATAATCTCAATTGCCCCCTTCCTTAATTCTGGATCTGCCCTAGATAGAGCTCCAGGAACCCACTTGCTTTCCTTTTTGATATTGGCATTTACTGCTGCGAATTCTAGACCAAATTCCTCCATCATTTTCTTGGTCTCGACTGGGTCGCCAGTTTCGTAGGGATAGACTATCTCTATCCCCGTCACACCTGGGATCTTATGAACCATTTCTAGTCTTTCTCTAAGACTCGTAGGCTGCTGGTATTCCGAAAAACGATCCTGTGTCCTGCCTAGGAAGGCAGTTATAATGCTTTGTTTCATTTTGCTTCTTTTGTTATTATTTTATAATAGTTTCTCTTTCAATATTGGGATCCGTAAAGCAATCAAGGGTATCTCGTACCTTGGTCGAGAATGAGTACATTACAGCTCCAGAAGGTCCAGCTTGAAACCAATGCTTCGTACCAGCAGGAAGAATAAGTTGGTCACCAGGCTTCATATCCACCTCATTTCTCATCGTGAAATAGTCTTCCTTTCCCTCGACTATAAAGCCTTTTTCCATATTGTCCTCGCCTGGGATGTAAAAGTACAGTTCCCCAGAAAGAGCGCGTATTACCTCTTCCTTACCCGGGTCGTCTCCTACTGATGGATGCCAATGTTCTGGCTCTGTCTGAAAAGGTAGAAGGACCAAAATTTTCCCTGCAATCCTTTCCGTATCGAACATCGTCAGTATCTGTATACCTTCCCTCTTAAGATTGCTTAATCCAAAGTCGGCCGCTGTGACCTTCTTCTTATCTTCAGCAGAAAGCAGAATACCAGCATCTTCAATCATCTTGATCGACAAGGCGCAAACTTCCTCTAATTCTTTTCTGTATATCATATATTCTTTATTTCAAGTGGCTTACTAGGTCTAATGCCCAACCAAAGGAAGATCGCAATAGTATTTAAACCAGCAGCTAGGAAGAAAAATGGAACCTCTGTGCCGGTGAAGGCCAGTAAATATGGAAAGGCCAAGGCTGTTAGGAAGGAACCAATATTTCCGGCCATATTCATTGTACCACTTACGGCACCAGAGAATTGTCTTCCGACATCCACACATGTGGTCCAAGAAGGACTCAAGGTCATATCTGCTCCGAAGACAGCTATAGAAATAAATACCACAGCCCCAGTCACTTCAGTCATATAGATACTTGCGATAAGCCCAGTTGATGCAAGAACAAAGCCTATAATTGCAGGACTTCTTCTCGAAACCCTGAGGTTCTTAACCTTGTACAGGTAGTCCACCAAAAAGCCTGAAAACCAATTCCCCAAGGTTCCAAAGATCAAGGGAGCAGATGCATAGAATCCAGCTTCAACAGCATCTAAGTTGTATTTGGCTTTAATATGTGGGAATAACCAAGTCAAGCAAAAGAAGAAGGTGAAATTACTAGCGAAGTATTGACCCATTAGCAGCCACATCTGCTTGGACCTAAAGAGGGCTCTGAAGGAGATCTTTTGGCTATCATCTTTCGAACTTTCTTCAGTAAGCTCTTTGATATGA
>CAZMYK010000521.1:0-3644 GCA_964570435.1 uncultured Saprospiraceae bacterium
GACCGCTGTCGCAGTCCTGCAACTGTATGAAAAGGGCTTAATCGATCTTGATGAAGCGATAGCTACCTACCTCCCAGACTACCCCACACAAGTTGCTAGCCAGATCACATGTCGGCAATTGCTACTTCACTCCTCAGGGATCGGTGCCTACAAATCAAACAAGGAAAGAGAAAACCAGCGCGAGTATGCAAGCCTAAAAGAAGCAGCGGCAGTCTTCCAGGATCGCGACCTAGTGGACGTGCCAGGAAAAGCAGAACATTATACGACCTACGGCTATGTGGTCCTAGGAATGTTGATAGAATCTGTTTCTGGACAGACCTACGAAGACTATATGGAGGAGCACATATGGAAGCCTAGTGGTATGGGTAATACAAGTGTCGAACACGCGAGTGAATCTTATGAGGGCAAGTCAAACTTCTACAGGAGGACGAAGCGCGGTCGGGTCAAATCGGCCAAGGCCAATAACTTGAGCAACCGTGTTCCTGGTGGCGGAATCCAATCTACTATTGACGATCTTCTGAAGTTTGGTCGGGCCGTTCTCGAACATCGTCTGGTCAAGGAAGCTACTTTTAAAATGATGATGGAAGAACCTGGGCTGCCATATGACGGTAATCCGTATGGTATGGGCTGGTTTCTATACGGTGAGAACCCGGAACTTGGACCTTTTTATGGTCACACAGGCGGACAAACAGGATGCTCTTCGCTCCTACTAATCTTCCCTAAGAACGATGCTGTCATTGCTGTCATGAGCAACACATCGCGATCTGGTAATCATGTTTTCGGAATTGCTATCAAAAACCTCTTCCCTATGATCAAAGAAATGTCGGAATAAGACAAGTAACCGTTGGCTTTAATTCGACATTCGACCCGCATTTTATACTTACTTGACATTACAGGTCTTTATGGCAATAATATCACTTAGGCAGAAGGAAAAATTGCTAATCATAGATTCTGATCACTTCTCCATTTCCTCTACCCTTCAAGCTGCGAATGTATCCATTGACGACCTTATCCATTGGAATGGGGTTATGTCCAGGAAAATAATCTCGGTACTTTTCATAGGCATCTTGCACAACGCCAAAGGAGACTACATTGATCCTTTTTCCCTGACTGGTTTCTAGGGCAACCGCCTTCACAAAGCTATGAATTCCTCCATTCACCATCGCCGCACTTGCTGTTTTCACCACTGGATCGTCAGCAAGGATTCCAGTGGATAAGGTGATCGATCCGTTAGCTTTCAGGAAGTTCATTCCCACTCGCGTGAGATTAACCTGCCCCATCAATTTGCTCCTAATCCCAATGTAGTAGTCATCTTCAGACAGTTGATCAAAATCCGCCCACTTGGCTTCACCAGCGATGGAGATTATCGCATCGACTTGGCCTACTTCCTCAAACATTCTACGAATAGACTTGCTATCTGCTATATCTACTTTCACCTCACCACTGCTTCGACCAGCAATGATGACTTCTTTGTCTTCGTTTAAGTTTGATACCACCCTTTTTCCAATGGTTCCGTTACCTCCTATTACTAGTATTCTCATGATAAGTGCTTTACTTGATGTTGAAAATGAAATCCAAGGACATTGAAGTCCTGATTGTAGTAGAATTTATGTGAGCGGGAATTCTGCACGTAGGTGTTTAAGCTGATGACTTGGTAGTCATTTGCAAGAGACCACTCTTTGATCTTATCTATGAAAATGCTCCCAAATCCCTTAGACTGGACTTTCGAGTCTATAATCACATTGTCAAGTTCCAATTGCTTGCCGCAGTAGATTCTGATGCTTGACCAGGCGCTTGAAATCCCCACCAAGTCACCCTTGGAAAAGAAGCCAAAACACCTGTAGTTGGGCAGCTCGGCCATCGCACGAAGGGTCTCCTCTAAGTACTTTTGGCTTTTATCTTTGTTAAGCTGGCTTAGCAAGGGCACGACTTTCTCCTGATGCTCTAGGACGTTTATCAATTTTACTTCCATATTCATATATCGCTAATTATAGATTTAACTTGGTAAAAAAAGTTACTTCAACAGAAATTGGCTGTACTCATAAATAAGATCTTCGTTTCTCTGAAGATAGGACCACTTTCCATGCCTGGTCGAAATCAGCAAGCCACATCTCTCCATGCTTGCGAGGTAGGTTGAAATAGTAGACTGAGACAGTCCAGACTTTTCTTGAATGTAGGTGACACAAACTCCATCATTGAAATGCTTCAATGTATCATGGGGCGGGAAATTCTGCTCAGGTTCCTTCAGCCACTCTAGTATATTCACACGGGCGAGGTTGGATAAGCACTTCCCTATTTCTACTGCAGTTTTCAAGTCCATGCTACAATATATCTACAATTCTCGATATGTCAAAATGACTTGCTGCATTTTTCTACATTTGGATAGTAATTCTAACCTTCCTGCAAGGGTCTTAAAGCTCTATAACGCAAGGTACTAAGGAGCACCTAAATCATCAGTGAGTTTTAATCCACTACTTCTTGAAACCTACCTTCCTTTGTGATCCTATGTTTCGAAAACACCCTACCCCCTTGACACCTCTTTTCAATCACTAGCTTGCGATCGATTTCACCAAAGCAATAGTCTTCGTCTCTTTTGACCCACGTCGCTAAGCGAAAGGAATCAATGATCCTGAACTGGCGATCATAGGAACGAAGTATGAATTGGTAGTCACGACTCTCGCGATCATTTCCATCCCGAAAGATGACTCGTAGGCTGTATTGGTCAGCTCCATATATTTCTCCAAAATCTTTATAGACAGGCGGTATTGGTAGCATGCTATCTCCTGCGAAGTAGACTTGAGATTCCAAAACCCGAGTCTCGATTATTTCATCAGGAGTAAGGAATTTTCTTATATCATCCGGCTTGAAATTCGGAACATTCGTGCTTTCCGCCAAGAACAAGAGGTCATTTTTCCCACCTTCTTCGGCACCTACCCAAAACAATAAGTCGGAAGAGGACTGGCAGTTCATCAATATTAGAAAGGTCAATATGGAGCAGTATTTCATTTATATCACATTATTAATCTCGCAAGGAAAGACCTTATTTACACCAAAAAAACATCATCGCTTCCATCTTGTCAATCCAAAAATCGATTTACCGAAGGCCTTTCAACCTCTATAGCTTCATTTCTATCTTAAAACTGCCCAGGTCATAAGGGAACTTCGATTGGTAAGATCCATTAATTGAATTCATTTCCTGGTTCGAACTGCCAGAATACGTAATTTCTTGACCAAGGACTCCAAAAATTTTCGCATTGAAAGTTTTGACCGCAGGGGCTTTGGTCACATTATTTGAATCTGTGAGACCCTGCCCACTTGTAACATTCGACTCGCTAATACTAGCAATCATCTTAAATTCTTCTATGCTTCCCATGCGATAAAAACCCCAAATGTTGTAGTAGACAATCACATCAACTTCAAACTCTCTACCACTGATCAAGTCCTTGGGAAGATTAGCAATCATTTTCCCATTCAGCATAATGAGGCCTTCACTCTTCCAGTATCCAAGCCACTTGGCATCTTGAAAGTCTTTCGGCACCGAAATCATAAAAATCAAATAATTGACCACGTAGACCATCACAAGCAATGTGATAAGCGACATAAGTAGTCTAAAAAGCACATTCTTGAATTTGTTTCTTAAGTTC
>CAZMYK010000522.1:0-3640 GCA_964570435.1 uncultured Saprospiraceae bacterium
TGCAGACCGGTCTAGAACCGCTAGAGGGCAGTTGAGAAGCCACGCTTACCGATACTTGTGGGTGTTGGGAAAGAACTTGAGATGAGGCTTTGACTTGCCACGTAATCAATATGAGTATTAGAATCAAGTTTCTTAGCATCGCGATATTTTTTTCAATCTGTGGTGGAATTACAGGATCTCGCCATTAATCTTAGATCATCAAACTGCGACCTCGGAGTCCTCGTCATTCTATTAACGTAAGGATAGGAAAGGCTGCCGGAAAAAAAATATGAATGTGGGTGGAATTTTGTCTGAGTCTTAGTGAATGGGCGTGGCGCTCGTGTCGAAGAACATTTCGAACTTCACTCACAGTGAATCATAAAGCGATCAGTTCATTTATTGGGAAAATGACTAAGAATTAGAGCAGCGGACCAAAAGAATAAGGCAATTGATAGCAATTGGTGGTCTGTGATCAATTATTTGTCAAATCAAAATCCTTCACCTCCTTCATAGTCTCCACCACCTCGCTCTCCCCTTCTTCCTCTTCTCTTCTCCTGGTTGATTCTATAGTTAAGTGAAACAATAATTGATCTTGCCCTCCACTGAAACTCACTTTCGGAATAGAAGTCACCGATTTGGACGCCATCTTCATAGATACCAAATTCATTGATAGACTGCCTCTTCCTTGAATTCAAAAGATCTCGCACATTCAAGGACAAGGACATATTTTGCTTAAGAAATTCTTTCCCAAAGCCTAAGTCAATAGAGGTGATGCCCTTGCGAAAACCTTGCGGAGTTCTTCTTGCACCACGGTGACCTAGTCTTACCTGCCCCTCGAAGGTCTTGGTAAACTTCAACTTGTTGTTGATTCTCGTGAACCAAGAGTAGGCATCTGCTGTGAAATCTGCTTGCACGTTCTGTCCATCCGTAATCGATCGGAAGAGATTCAAAGAACCACTCAGATCCCACCACTTGAAGAACTTGTAATTCCCTGTGAACTCAAATCCCAAGTCATCCTGGGTGGATAGGTTTTCAGGCCTACGTATACTGACACCTTCAGAATCAACTGTCAATACACGTTCGATTACATCAGTAGTGTGTCTGTAGTAAACAGAGGAAGTCAAAGACCCTTTCTGAAAGTACTTCACATAGCCAAGCTCATAAGAATCCGTGAATTCCGGATCAAGGTTGGGATTTCCGCTGAATTGGTTACGTGGGTCGCTAAAGGTAAAAAAGGGATTAAGATCCCAGAATCGAGGTCTCCTGATTCTTCGGCTATAACTTGCTTGGAAGGAATTCTCTTCATTTAACTTGTATGAAAGAAAGGCGCTTGGAAACAAGTTAAGATAGTCTCGTGTATTCGGCTCCTCATCTGAGGCGAGTAGTTGTGTCTCAATAAAGGAGTACTCAGCCCTAAGGCCCACCTGGTAGGACCACCTCAGAAACTCCTTACCATAGATAGAATAGGCAGCATTGATAAACTCATTGTACTTAAAGTCATTAGAGAGATTTGCTAATCTTAACCACTCATTATCAGCCTTTTCTTCTACTAGGTAATTGTTCGTGATTAGTCTATACGACGACTGAATTCCGGCTTCGAAACTACCATCGTTAGGCAATGGCTTCACATAATCTACCTTGAGATTTAGCCGTCTCTCGGTTTCATCATTTCCTGATCTTTGGAGTAGATCGTCTTGGCCGCTAGGGCGTCGATCTGCATCAAAAAATTCTTGGGTAAAATCAGAACCCTCCACCTCAGTGTTATCTTGAAACCGCAGGTCAGCTATCAACTTATGGTTTTTCCCCGCCAACTTCCTTTCATACGTAAGGGCATATTCTGTATCATACTCATTCTCGCTTTCATCGTCTTGCCGATCTGAAAAACCGATGAGGTTCTCCCTTGAATCCATAAAATCTTCGTACAAAACACTATTGTTATTATTCTCTATGGACCGGCGGAAGGCAAATGATGAGGTTAGGATGTTATTCTTGTCTATGAAGTAGTCCATTCCAAGGCTGATATTCCCGGATATACCAGACCTATCAATAATTCTTGTTGAGTTAAATATCTCAGAACTCCCATCAAAGTAGATACTTTCCTGATTTGAAAAGCCACCACCGGGCCCAGTTCTATATCTTACTCCTAGGCTAGAAAATAGATTTACTTTTTCTCGCCGATAATTAAGATTAAAGGCACTACCAGCAGTAAGTGGAAAACCGCCTGTTAGATCTATCGAACCATTGAACCCCTTCTTTCTATCCTTTTTCAGGACAATATTGATTATACCTGCCATCCCTTCTGCCTCATATCGAGCACTAGGATTGGTAATGACTTCCACAGACTCAATCATGTTGCTAGGTAGATTACGTAAACCATTGCTATTTCCGTCACCGACCATCATGCTGGGTTTCCCATCGATTAGGATCCGCACTCCTTGACTACCTCTTAGCGATACATTTCCCTCCAAGTCAACAGCTACGGATGGAACATTATCTAGCACATCCTCAGCGGTACCGCCTTTATTTGTAAGATCCTGACCGACATTAAAAACCTTCTTATCTAGACTTAAAGAAACTTGAGAACGCTCTTCCGAAATCACGACCTCATCCAGTTGCTCAGAATCTAGTGACATAAGGATCGTAGGTACGATCACCACTTCTTCAGATTCCTTGATTTCGATATCTTCCACTTTCTGTGAAGAATAAGAGATAAATTCTACTTCCAGGTAGTAGCGCCCCGGAGCTAGATCTAGGTCATACTTTCCCCGTGGATTGGTGATGGTACCACCCACCAACTCGTCATCTTTAGCATTGTATACAGATAGCGTAGCAAATTCAAGCGGTTCCTCAGTATCGATGTCGATAATCCTACCACTAATGGTTCCAGGAGATGGGCCTCTTCGACCTCTTTTTTGCGCCTCTGCGTTCGAAATGAAAAAAGAAAGTAGAAGAACAAGGAATAGTCTATGCATATTTCATTAGGCCTTATCAATATAAGACACAAATAAAACACAATGGTTTAAATATATTATACTCTGGTAAAGATTACTTCCATAATTCGGCGGAAACTACTTTCGAAAAAGTGTAGGTCTGGAAGTACGATTTCTTCCAATCGAAAATCTGAATAACTGATGTCGCCAAGATATTCTGATAGCATAGTAGTATTTTCAGCGCATAGATTCAAGTATGCAAATGAGAACATGCTCACTGCTGCGACTGAACAAAAAATGTACAAAGACCTTTTCTTACTAAGCTTTCGTTCTGGCATAACTAACGTTTTCAATTGGGTTCTATTTATATAGATGCAATTCCTGTGAAAAGGTTGCATACCATAAGAACGGGACTTTGTAAAAGAAAGTTACACTTTGACTTATATATTTAAGAAATAATTAACGTTCGGGACGGAATTTATTAGCTCATTGGTGTATTCATCGCAGTTATTGTTGAAGATTTCATCCGTTCCTCCCCTATTGACAATGCTTCCATCCTTCATTATTATTAAGCGGTCACAAAAGTATTTGACCAGTGAAATATCATGCGAAATGAATAAGATGGTCAGCCCTGAAAACTTTTCTTTGAGCATTTCTATAATCTGAAATTGGACTTTTAGATCAAGTCCGGAAGTAATTTCGTCACAAATCAATACTTGGGGATTTGCGGC
>CAZMYK010000523.1:0-3633 GCA_964570435.1 uncultured Saprospiraceae bacterium
CCAAAGTGCAGGGACATCTGTGGGAATCAGCCCATCTGGTACAACATATATGGGCTCGTCAAGCCACTCTAGTGTTTCCGGGTTACGATGCGCGGCTAGGACGGCAGTTAGTTTGTCTGCAGGATTCACCCCGGTGACTTCAGTTACAATTTCAGGCCCTGTAAGCTGACTTGCTCTTGAGAAAGGTTCAAAGGCCTCCCATTGTAGTGATTCTTTTCCATATCGAGCAATAATTGCCTGTTCGGTAAAGGCCAAGCCTGCCGTCTGATCTTGGGCATATTCCGAAGCGTAGTTCCCGAGCCCTAGTATGAAGGAGTCATTAAGGTAGGCAGCGTGACATTGAAAGCAATTCGGAGCGACAACCTCTACTCCGTTAGAAGCCTTGAAGGCATTAAAAGCATAAGGTACTTGACTACTTATTCCTTCTCTTTCTAGTTCATTTAGACTCTCTAACGGAAAATTCTCTACAAAGAAGTCATAGGGTATGCCGCTGGAAATGTAGTCACCATAAATTAGATAGTCCAAGCCTGCATTTGGATCACCAAGACTTCTTTGCTCGCTTTCAGGAATAAAGCTTACTGAATCCTCAAATGGAGGCTCTGTTTCTTCAGGAACGCAAAGGACCAGTGTAAGTGATAATAGGAGTATAGTAAGATTTTGGATTTTCATCTGAAAATTACTGTGTTTCGTATAGTGACTAGAATTATTTACATTAAAAACGCATTTACTACAATAAGGTTGGTAATAAATGCCAAAGCTTATTATTTTTGTAACTATCAAAGACGGACATGAGACGTAAATATAAAATGACAGGATGTGCAAGATTCTTTATCTTCTTGCTACTTTTTACACCGCTGGTACTTATCGGCGTTAGCTACTACAATGGTAGCAACCCTTTCGAGCAAGTAAAAGAACTACTAAATATCGAAAAAACGGAAGCCACTAGCACCAAGAAGACCATTGATGAACCAGCATCGACATCAGTTTCTTCAGAAGCGATTTTAAAAAGCACAATAGATACTCAAAAAGAAACGATAGAAGAATTGCGGAAGGAAAACCGCGAGCTGAAACAAGTGATAAAACAAAAGGATAGGCAGCTTCAACTGCAAGGATCCGGAAACGAATAGAGAAAACCCGACATGAAAATGTCGGGTTTTACAATTTTAAGCTTAATACTTAACAAAATATAAAAATGAAGATTTTAATTAATGATGGGATCCATCCCACCGGAAAGAGACTACTGGAAGAAGCCGGGTATGAAGTTAGCAGTGACAAGATTACTCAGGACGATCTACCTTCAAGATTAAACGAATTTGATGCTATCTGCGTTCGAAGCGCCACTAAGGTTCGTACTGAACTGATAGACCAATCTCCGAATCTGAAGGCCATATGCAGAGGTGGTGTTGGCTTAGACAACATCGATGTGGATTATGCAAAGTCCAAGGGTATCCATGTGATCAATACTCCTGCCGCTTCATCTCGTTCAGTAGCAGAATTAGTATTCGGACACCTCTTTTCGTTGGCACGTTTCCTTCATGTTTCGAACAGAGAGATGCCAGGAAAGGGGAATAGCGAGTTCAAGGTGCTTAAGAAAAGCTACGCCGGCGGCGTGGAATTAACAGGGAGAACGCTTGGGATAATTGGTTTTGGAAGAATCGGCCAAGAGACAGCTAGTATCGCCTTGGGAGCAGGAATGGAGGTCATTGCAGTGGATCCATTTCTAGAACAGGCGGAGGTTAGCTTCGGACCGGCTTCTCACAAGGCAACTGCTACCATAAAGACTTCCTCCATGGATGAGATGCTAAGTAAGGCGGATGCTATAACTCTTCATGTGCCATTCTTAGGACAGCCTGTCTTGGGAAGTGAGGAATTTGCTAAAATGAAGGATGGTGTCCTACTAGCCAATGCCTCTAGGGGAGGAACAGTGGATGAAGATGCTCTACTTGCTGCCTTAGAAAGCGGCAAAGTTTCAGCAGCAGGACTAGATGTTTTTGTAGGAGAACCTTCTCCTAGACAGGATCTCTTATCACATTCTAAGATTTCACTCACTCCACATATTGGAGCTTCTACCGGCGAGGCCCAAGAAAAAATCGGGATCGAGCTAGCAGAAAAGTTAATTGCTGCATTGAGTTAGGATTCAGGATAAAGAAACGTTTTAGAAATCGATGTTGCAAGAAGTGCGGCATCGATTTTTTTTATGGTTCTTAGGGTGGAAAGTGAACTTAGTGTGATGTGGGAATTTTTAGGCCGGGACCACAAGAAAGGTGCTTGAAGATCTCTCGTTAGTGTCCAAGCTCTCATGAAGATCGCGCACCGTAGCATCATTGCTTTAATCTGCTATAGATAATTAGGCATATTCAGAAGTAAAGCTTAATGCCATAAGTTTCTTAAACTGTCCCGTAGCTCCTATTAAGGGCTTTGAGCCCTTAATAGGAAAATTTCACCGAATCTCTTTTACCCAAAGTCATTTTTTTACATTCGATTCTTTTAGTGGAATGAAATGCGGTATTTGAAACTCGCGCATTTTTTGACTATGTTTCCAATTACCCGACGATTCTACTTCTAACGCAAAAAGCGGTTTCTCCAATTTAACAGGATACACTTAATCAGCTGATAATAAAACTACTAAATCTCAATACGAAACTACTTCAATATTCAAACTTAGGATGTTTTGTAAGCTCGACCTAAACGTCAAGGAACTATTATCTATAAAGATGTTGGCTAAAATACTACTTCTTGAATCGCTTAAGATTTCCTGCAATCAAAAGAATGATTGCCCCCAGAATTCCAATCCTGGCTATGATATCACCCCACTTACTATAGAAGGTCAATTCATCATTAAACCTAATACTTCCTCGGAGGGTAGCCTCCTTCCCATACCTCGTCTTATCTAAGATATTGCCCCTTTGATCAATAAAGGCAGAAACTCCTGTGTTTGCGGATCGAGCAACGGAGCGCCTGTGCTCGACTGCTCTTAGCTGGGCAAATTTTAGGTGTTGAACATGTCCAGGCGTCTTATCCCACCATCCATCATTGGTCATGATGAAGATGGCACTGGCCCCATTTCGCATGTACTGACCTACATATTCTCCATAGACTGACTCGTAGCAGATGACAGGAGCGATTTTCTCACCGTATGAATTCTCGAAAACTTGCCTTTCTTCTTGAGAACCAAGTCCTGCTACTGATCCACCTGCCATTTTAACTAAGGGTTCTAAGAAGAACAAGAGCCGGCTGTAGGGGAAAATTTCAGCCCCTGGCACCAACTTACTTTTAATGTGCACATCATACTGTGATCGATCCTCAGAAGGAATCTGAATCGCGGAATTCTGTCCTTCCCACCAAGTGTCACGACCACCTATCTTGGACAACCTAGCCACCTTAGATTTGGAAGCTTCATTTTCGAAAATCTTATAGGATGATAGGCCCGTTACCAAATTAGCTGCTGGAAATCGATCTAGGACGGCGACGATGGCCTTAATATATGGTGTCTGCGATAGGGCTTCAATATTATCTGAACCAAAGACCGTCTCAGGAAATAGCAAGTAGTCGGTACTATCTGTTAAGCAAAGTTCGCTCAGTCGCACAAAGGTCCTAATCTGTTCAGACTCTGGGACTGTGAATTTCTCATAG
>CAZMYK010000524.1:0-3631 GCA_964570435.1 uncultured Saprospiraceae bacterium
GATTTGGAACATTAATAACTTACCAGTAGTAGTGATTCTAGCGATAGCAGCCCTACTATATGGCATAGGCTTCATCCAACTATGGAGGATTTATCGTAAGATGGCCCTAAACATGGGTGAAATGTCTACCCTTAGCGTAGTCAAAGAAAACCATAGACTGATTAAGGGTGCTCTTAAATTTGAGAGCGACTTCTTTATTATTTGCATTCTACCCATAATGGTAGTTGGAGCTGTTTTCCTTGGGGGTTTGTTAGCTGGAGAGGAAATTATGAGTCTCTTGACCAATTTGAAGCTACTCATTACTGCTTTCGTCTGTATTGTCGTAGCTGGCCCCTTGGTGAAATTCCTTGGAGACAAGATGAATAAGTATGCCTACGGTAGTTTTATCGCCAAGCTAGAAGAGAATATCAGGGAAATGGAAAAAGTGGGGTAGTTTCTGGATCTTAAGACACAACAATTTTTGAAAACTTGAGCTCGTGATCGAATGCCTTTTGAATGAAGTTTTCTCGGTGTCCATTGACCAACCAAGTTTCGATTCCAGCAGCCTGGGCTATTCGGGCTGCTTCGATCTTGGTCACCATTCCACCTGAGCCCTGCGAAGACTTCAGATTAGAAATGTAAGGTAGTATCTGATCAATGTCCTTGACCTCCGTTATCGTTTCATTCTCTTCCTGGTCAATGAAGTTGCGATATATTCCGTCTGTGTTGGTTGCAATGATTAATAAATCGACTCCTAGTAGGGCTGCTGTCTTTCCCGCCAAGCGATCATTATCACCAAATTTAATCTCCTCCGTAGCAACAGTGTCATTTTCATTGATAATAGGAATGTAGCCATTACTTGTCAATACATCAACCGTCCTCTTAATATTAAGCCTTGAGTCGTCATTTTCAAAATCTGGGTAGGAAATCAAGCACTGCGAGCAGTGTAATCCCATGTCGCTAAAAACCTCCATAAAGATCCTCATTAGGTGAGGCTGACCTATTGAAGCCAATGCTTGCTTCACCTCTATTGACTGCTTTCCTGCGAGGTTCACAAACTGCTTTGCTACAGCAATGGCTCCTGAACTAACAATGATGAAGGAACATTCCTCTCGAAGGTGATGTATTTCTCTTGCGATTTCTTCGATCTTACCTCTTGAAATAAAGTCTGTACTTTTCGTAAGAGTCGCTGTTCCCAACTTTAGTAATACCTTCTTCTTTGTCATCGCTAAAACTTCGTGCTATTTTCTTATGTCAAATTTGACGCCAAGGTAGAAATTTCTTCTTGGTGCAGGCTCATAAAACCTGCCTCCAAAGGCGTTCGACCTAATATTATCGAAGTATTCTTGACCAAGTAAATTGTTTATTCCAAAATAGGGTAAGAAGCGACCGAGCTTTTTACCCAGCGAAAAATTCCAAATTGTGTACGACGGAACACTTACTTCATTGGCACTATCTGCGAAAACACTTGAGTAGTAATTTAGCATACTTTTAAGCTCCCAACCAAAAAGTTGGTATGAAATTAATGACGAAAAATTGTGCTTTGGAATGCCAGGCAGAGACTTCCCGTCCAGGTCATCAAAATCTACAAAAGAAAAATCAGAATATGAGTAGCTGATCCTTAGATTGAGATTTTCCTGTGGCCTTGCTCCTAATGCTAATTCGAATCCTTGTCGTCGAGTTTGTCCTGCATTTCGGTAAAAGGTCCTTCCAGGAAAGTCTTCAATTTCATAAGGCAACAATTCATTCCTGGCATCTATGTAAAAGAGTGCTACATCGGCAGATAATCTCTTCGAGAATTTGGTCCGATAGCCAAGCTCATAATTATTTGACTCTTGCGCCTTCAAGTCCTGATTAAAGCCTCCTAGTCCATCTGGTCTATTCCCTAGCTCACCGAGGGTAGGCGTCTCAAAGGCAAAACTGTAGGATCCACGAAGGAATTGATTTCCTTTTATTCTGTATGAAAAAGAAAGGGATGGACTCCAACTTGGTAAGATAATATCACCTGGCTCATTGGTGGCTTGATTAAAGTTAGGAGAGACTGAAATACTATTCCTATCAAACCGAAGACCACTATTAAACTGCCACCTACCATAAGCTAAATCCATTAGGACATAAACTGCTTGGTTTCGAAAGCTCTCCCGCTGGTCCAGGGATAAATCACCTCTTTCACCTTCTACATTTTGAAACCTCTTCCTATCATCTCTCTGTGATCGCAAGTCCACTCCGGCTAGGAAGTCAAGTTGCCAAGAACCGACATTATGCTCAAAAAGGTAGCTTGCGTCTAGGCCGCTGAAAGAGCGATCGAACTCAACTTGGCCTCCATTTTCAAACGGAAGCCTATTATTGAAAGCTCGTCTTGTAAAGAAGGTATTTAATTTAAAAGTCGAGTACTTACCAAATTTCCTATTGTACTGATAGGCGATACTCTGTTGGTTGAGTTCTTCACCACCGTTATAGTCAATGTTCCTGCCTCTGGCACTCGCCCTATCTTCCTCCACCGAAGCAAGATTCAGTCCTCCAGGGTCTTGCCCCACTGGGCTTGCAAGAAGATTGACAATCAAGCTGGCTTCGACCCCATCCTTCCAAACTTTCTTTAGTCGTCCATTGTATCTGATATTTCTACTTGCAGAATGATCTCTAAAACCCTCAGTTTCGTCATAGGATATCTGATGGTCATTCCACAGCCCCTTATTTCTCAGACTAATTTCCGCAGATGCTTGGTAGCTTGCAAAGGACCCAAAATTGGCTAAAAAACTAACCTTGTTGTCGGGAAGGTCTCTAAAAGAAGTCAGGGCAATAACTCCACCAGACGCATTCCCATACATTGAAGAGGACGCTCCTGTTAGCACCTCAACCTTATTGATCGCCGGAAAAAAAACATTATCTACTTGGCCTTGGCCGTCGGGAGTAGTCAATGGTATTCCGTCTTGCAAAATCTTGACACCTCTTATCCCAAATGCCGACCTTGCACCAAAGCCCCTGATGCTGATCCTCAAATCTTGGGCGGAGTTATACTGATTCACAGCATATACTCCTGGAACTGTTGAAATTCCATCCTTCAAAGTCATCAAGTGCGTAGTTTCTATGTCCCCCTTACCTAAGCTTCGAATGCTCACTGGTGATTTATCCAATTGAGTATGAATTCGGGTACTCAGAATGACAACACTATCAATTTCTACAGTGCTCAAAGATTCCTGTCCATAGGAATATAGAGCAAGTAAAAAGAAGAAGGCTGTTAAAGGTCGATTCATCATATGAAGAACGAATGTAGGTAATAAATTGAAAAAAAATGGTTCCGCGCAAGTGTCTTATTACGACCATCCAAGACGACGATTTCGCAACTTCAAATGTGTTGCACAAGACACTTATCAGACTGAAACAGGAACGTGATGTTTCCGTGACAGTTCTGTGATATCTCCTTTCTAGGTTTACACTAATTATTATTTACGAACCAAAATTATTAAAAATGAAAGCACTAAAACTTTTTCAATATCTCCTCTTCGGGATATTGTTAATGTCTACTCAGCTAGGCGCGCAAGATTGCGATGTGAACAGTGGTCGGATAAGCACTGACGGCTCCACATCAGTATGTGTGAACGATGGCGAAAATGACAACTTGATGGTCACTGTAGAGGGAAATACAGGCCAA
>CAZMYK010000525.1:0-3626 GCA_964570435.1 uncultured Saprospiraceae bacterium
AACGATGGACCAACCTTCTGATCCCAATGCGTTGATCGATGAAATATGTAGGATTATATATCCACGTCCGATGAGTCAAGAGCAAAAGGACTTTTTCAAAGCCACTCTGATTCCCGGACTACCAGATTTTGAATGGACTGTGGAATACGATGACTATCTGTTAGCTCCAAATGAAACGAAAAGACAGGCCTTGGAAAATAAATTATGGGATATGTTCCAGACCATGATGGGTGTTCCTGAATTCCACTTGAGTTAAGTCTAAAAAATGACATTAAAATGAAAAGAAGAACTTTTCTTAGAAATACATCTGCTCTTGCCATCCCAACAGTTCTTGGTGGATTGGAGTTAAAGGCAATGCCATCCAGTTTGATGGAAGAAATTATCAACAATGAAACTGATAAGATCCTGATCATTGTAGATATGAATGGCGGAAATGATGGTTTGAATACCTTTATACCTCTTGATAGCTACGATAATCTCTTTAAGGCAAGACAAAGTGTTGTAATTCCTGAAAACAAGATCCTTGATTTGACCGACGAAATTGGAGTGCATCCCAATCTTTCAGGAATCAAAGAGCTTTACAATCAGGGCAATCTTTCTGTCATACAAGGAGTTGGATACCCTAATCAAAATAGATCTCATTTTAGATCTAGCGATATATGGAACACTGGAGTGGCCTCGGATCAAAACAAACCAACAGGTTGGTTAGGTAGGTACTTGGATGACCAATTTCCTGGATACCCACAAGACTACCCTACAAGTGACCTACCTGATCCATTTGCCATCACGATGGGTAAGTCCATATCTGGCACATGCCAAGGTTTTGAATCAAACTTTAGCATGGCCATTATCAATACAAATGACATTGGTGGTCTTGCGACTGGAATCGAAGTGACCCCACCTGATGATTGCTATGGTCGCGAATTGTCTTTCGTCGTGGACACCTATAAGAAGTCAAACGTTTATGCTGAGCGAGTAATAGCCGCAGACGAGGTAGGAAAGTCAAATGCGAACCTATACCCTGACACGCAACTAGGAGAGCAATTTCATGTTGTAGCAAACCTGATCTCAGGAGGCATTAAGACTAAAATATTTGTTTTGAAACTAGGTGGATTTGATACTCATTCCGCTCAAGTTGTCGAAGGCGATACCGCAAATGGAGATCACGCAGTTTTAATGAAGACTCTATCTGATGCCATCTATTCTTTTCAGCAAGATATAAAGGCCCTAGGCCTTGAGGAAAGGGTTATTGGAATGACTTTCTCTGAATTTGGTAGGAAGATCATTTCTAATGCAGCCTTGGGAACTGACCACGGATCGGCAGGACCGATGATGGTTTTTGGTCAATGTGTCAATGCAGGAATCATGGGAGAAAATGCAAACATAGCTTCCCATGTGGACCCAGAAGAAGGTGTACCTATGCAGTATGACTTCAAGTGGGTATATGGATCGATCTTAATGGATTGGTTTGATGTGGAGGAAGATCATGTCAAGGCCCTGCTTTCAGATGACTTCCAATACCTACCAATAGTGCAGGGATGCGCCCCTACAAATGTTGAAGAAGTAGTCGATGTTCAGGATACTACAGCCTTCCCCAACCCTTTCGATCAAAGCTTTTCAATAGCTTTCTCTCTGAAGACTAGGCAACAAGTTACGATAGATCTAAGCAATGCGGAAGGTAAGCTTGTAAAACAAGTAGCTGGGCGTCACCTTTTGCCGGGCGAACATAAGGTCCTTATAGAAACACATGAACTTCCGAGTGGAGTGTACTTTGCTAGGTTACTCGCTGGAAATGGCGTGAAAACTATAAGAGTTCTCAAGCAGTAAGCTAGGAATGAGCCAGGTCATTTTTTATGTAATTAGGCTGGGCACACTTTAAGTAGATATTTAGGAAAGCTTCTTCTTTGAATTCAAACGACTCTTATTCTACTGATAAGGTAGTTACTGCACTTCTACACGTACAAATTAGACCTAATTGGAATTGCTAACAAATGAGATAAACTTGCTGTCAGGAGACCAACTAGGAACATTTATCGATCCCTGCCCTCCATATATATAGGCAATTATTTTAGGGCTCCCTCCTTCGTACGGCATTATCCTAATGAGGCATTGTTTGTAAAAAGGATGGTCATTGGGATCTATATCTTCGGCGAAGGAAATAAATGCAATCCATTTATTGTCAGGGCTTACATGCGGAAACCAATCGTTGTATTTATCACTTGTAAGTTGAATCTGATTACTACCGTCAGCATTCATTCTCCAAAGTTGCATCTTCCCAGATCTTGCAGAATTGAAGAATATATGCCTTCCGTTTGGACTATATTCTGCCCCATCATCTAAGCTTCCTTGATTTGTAAGTTGCACTTCCTCTCCTGTGGAAATATCAACGGAGTAGATATCATGTTGATCATTTCGCAGTCCAGTGAATATCATTTTCTTGTTGTCTGGGGACCATCCGTGGAGGTATGAATTGCCGGCGCCTTTAGGCGTAACTTGTACAGGTGTTGAATCACCTTCTGCAGGCAAGTAATACAATGTTGATTGATTGTTATCATCCTGACTGTGGTTGCTAATCCCTAATAAAGAGCCATCAAAGGTTAGCACATGGTCGTTGTTGTTGTTTATAGCAAATCCTGTATTGAGGGGGCCAATCTTGCCTTGACGTAAGTCGTATTGATAAAGGCGTCCTTGGGAATTGTAAATCAATTTATCTCCATTTGGTATCCAGTTCGGAGCTTGGATGGAATTAGCGTCGCTATGGATAATCGTTCTATGGCCAGTAGATACTTCCATGACCTCAAGATGACTTCCTATGTAGTCCCTATAAGGCTGAAAGTCTGGTGCTGCTGGACTAATAATTCTAACATTTCTAAATTTAGCAACTTCGATTACTTCCGGATTATGGGAACAGACATAGAGACCCACATAGACTTGATTTTTAATACCAGAATTCAGTGTTTTAACTTCAATAAAAGGCTCACCATAAGTCGAAGTTGACATAATAAATTCATCTCCCCTCCTTTCCAATTGAATAACGCTCGGTAGACTATCCGTAGAAACTACTTCTTCTGTATCACCTGCGGACGTTGTTCTATACTGTAACGACGTAAGTCCATCTCCATGAACACTCACATTTACGTGTGGAGTTTCACTATTCAAGTCGTTTTTGACAATCCAACCTGCTTTTCGATGAGGATCAATTCCGGAACCCAAAAATTCAACCTCAGCTCTGAGGATAAAATCCCCTTGCATTGTAGTCCAAAGGTAGTGGAATTCATCCTCACCAAACCACATATTTTTCCCACTCCCACCAATCGTGTACACCTGTTTCTCTTCTTGAAAGGAAACAAATCCAGGGTTTTCGACTTCCCCAATATCTAAATGATTGTCAAATAAGCCGATGGTGCTTTGGGCACCTAGAAGACTTAATTCAGATAAGAAAATCAAAATGCAGTAAATGTACTTTTGACTATTTGGGAGGTTCATAATTAGAAGTTTAAGTGCATAATTTAAGTCCCATGTAGGAAAGAGGAAGTAAATCTCTTATACTTCCATCTTATCCACAGTGAAAGAAAAGTAGGGTCAAATATTGTTGGCTTTTCTTTAGATCACAAGCAATATACAAA
>CAZMYK010000526.1:0-3623 GCA_964570435.1 uncultured Saprospiraceae bacterium
CCTGAAAAGTGTTATTGGGACTAATGCTGACAAGTCTCCTATATATGGCGATCATCACATCGCCAAAGTGACCTTCCCACCAAAATACCCAATCGAGCCACCAGAACTATATATGCAAACAGATTTATGGCATCCTAATATTAAATCTGAAGGAAAATACAAGGGTAGAATATGTGGAAATACCAAGGGTTTTGGTCTAGGGTATGATTTGTACTTGCTTGTTGTGAGAATTGGTGAGATTTTGCAATTTAAGCAGTATCACGCTGAAAATACACCACCCTTTCCAGAAGATATTAAGGCTGCTAGGTGGATGATGGAATACGCTGAGCCAAATGGTATTGTCAATAAGTATAAGGAACTTGCAATTGATAATACGCCATTGATTAATATTGATACTTCCAGGGATAGGAAGCCTGCCGACAATGCGCCTAGGCCTGAACCACCAAGGATCAAGTCCGTGGAAACTACCCCGCGCGTGGTTGAGACTAAGGTGACGGAAACACCTGCGAAAGAAATTAAGCCAGAGAAAAAGAGTGATGCTGTACCTGGAAAAATGAAGATTAATATTGTAGCTAAAAAAGCTGCTGGAAAAAAGAAAATTGTGATTCAGAAAAAGAATAAATAGTTGTTCCCCCAAGTCCAAATATTCCAATTGATGAAACCTATTTATACATTAAGTATAGTGGCTTTTCTATTGTTTTTATGTGCTGGTGTGCATTCGCAAGACCAGGTACGCATACTGGATGCAGGAGACAATGATTCTGCTGGACGCTTCAAGACGCAATTATATATCTTGCAAGATGGAAACTTAGAAAGACTGCGAGGAAAGTCCCCCAGCATTGAAGGAAGTGGAGAACAAGTAGAATTGGTTCTTAGACTTAAGGACCTAAGGTGGATAGAAGATAAGGGCATTGATGGACCGATAGAGATCGACCGTTCTGAATTAATCACTAGTGACCCGAAGGTCGTACAAGTGGCATCTTCTCCTTCATCGTATGAACTTAGTCCGGAAAAGGACTCAGAGGTTGATATTAAGTTTCGTGTGCTTAAAAATGGAAGCTACTCCTTGAAAGTTCCCTTTTCAGGTAAGGGAGTCTCAGGTCAATATATGCAAGTGTTTGAAGTAGAAGGACTAGTTTCAAAAGGACAGGTTGCCACACCAGTTGGCAATATTGCTGACCTTAAGAAGGAATGGAGGAAGGTTGATAAGAAAGATGAAGACGCCATTCTTAGGTTCATTGAAAAGCATAAAGACAATCCCATTGCTATTGAGCAGCGACTTATTGCTGTGGCTGAAAGGTCGCTGCTAAGAGTGCAGAAGAGTGCTGCTAAGAACGATGATGAAGAGAAACTTTGGGAAGCGATAGGTGATGGCAAAGATGAAGAACTTCTGCTGGAATTCTTGGACAAATTTCCTAATTCAAGATATGCTGAGGCTGCCAAGGTGAAGTTAGGGCAAGATGCAAATGTCCTGATCACTTCAGAAGATAAGACTAGAAATATTGTAAATACGCTGACCAAACTCGTCGACAATGTTTACAACCTAGACTTATCACACTTGGGAGATGTTGAAATTAAGTTGTCGCACCCTGACGACATTGAAATTTTTGATGCGGGAGGCAATATCTACGACCTCAAGGTCATGGGTAGTAAGAAGTATAAGATTTCAGCTATAGAAAGCGGAACTGGCGAGCAGTTTGACTTTAATTTAGATAATCGATTCAGTGCCAAAATGGCCAAAGAACAAGGTGATTTTGTGTTTGCCCTAGAAGGGGGTGTTTCGCCCTATGTCGTGGAATTCTACAAAGAAGGGGAGGAGACATCACTGCTTGAAGGACGATTTGAAGGATTAAAGCCTTCAGAACTAAATGAAATTAGCATTACGCAGAGCATGCTGGGCAATTCGGGTATGGATGGCAAGTACAGTAAGGTGACGATCAGAGATTTTACAACACAAGCTGTTTCTTCATTTCCGATCGATGTAGATGTTTCGCCAAGCAAGATTTCTTCGAAGCTTATCATAGGGCTTCTACTTGGAGGATTAGTCTTAGGTGGAGCCTTCATGTTTTTCAGAAGTAGGAGGCAAAATGAGACCAGGAAGGCCTACAAAGAAAAGGCCAAGGTCTTCCAGCAAACCCAGAAAATGCAGTCGATTCAACTAGCAGAAGAGACCGCTGACAAAGCCCCAGAAAAGAAGAAGAGTTCATCGCAGCCTCCAAAGAAAATCACTATTACAAAACCCATGAAGAAATTTGTTCCAGCTAATGGCGGACAAGGTGGATTTAAGCCATCGGGCAGAATGAAGATTACTAAGCGGGAGGTCAAAGGTGGACGATTGACAGGAGAAGAATTTATGGCTGTCCTCAAGGATGATAAGTATGCATTTTTAGACCTTACGGAACTATGGCCCGATTCTGCAATTAAGGAATTGTATGTAAGCAAGGAATGTATTAAGGATTTGGGTAAATTTTTGAAAGAAGAAAATCTTGATAAGGCAATTGCTGAAATGGACGGTGCAATTCCTGAGGTTGGGGGATTCTTGATGGGCTATCATCAGAAGAACGAGGCTGGTCACATCAGGGTGACCATGGATGAATTTGTTCCCTTTGTACCAGAGTATCATGATGTTTTTAAGATCGAAATAGGGACTGCTACCTTGGTACAGGAGTTAGGTGATGCACAAGATACGCATCCAGACAAGGATGTGATCGGATGGTTTCACACGCATCCAGGGCATGGACTCTTTCTATCGAATTCCGACTTATCGGTGCAGAGGCATTTTCCTCAGAAATTCCAGATTGCTATGGAAATAGACAGCCTCACTGATACCCTCGATACTGCTTTTTTTACACGAAAAATGGACGGGACAATCAACAATGTAGAGCATAGGAAGAAGGGAGCTAAATGGTTCAGCTGGAAGAAAATAGAAAAAATATAGACGGACGACTCTTAGAATCATGCGAAAAAACAACGGCCTTTTAATCATCTTTTTACTATTCCTTATTAAAGGATATGCGCAGGATTCTGAGAAGACCTTAGAGCGTGCTCAGATTCTTTCTGTGAACATCAACCAGGAAACCAATACAGTTGATGCCACCGTCCTTGCACCTAAGATTAACAATGCTGTATTTAATAGCACCACAGCCAAATTTACTGAGCTAATTGATGGTAAGCGTCATCCGATGAAGTTCTTCAGATTCGAGGAGATCGGAAAGCAAAATCAAGAAACCTATTCAATTCTTTTTGTCTTGGATTGGAGTGGAAGCATGCGGACGGAGGACCGACTAATAAAGGCTAAAGAGGCCATTTTTAATACGATACAAAGCATTTCTCTTCCTCCAGGGTCGAAGTTTTATTTGACAGCCTTCCACGATGATATATTTGCCAATGTAGAGGTAAATAAGAGGAATATAGAAGAACAATTGCTCCAATATCCTGTGCCAAAGAGGGGACAAGGAAAGGGTACGGATTTATATCGAGCAACGATCGTCAAAACCCAACAGTTAAAAAGTCTGAAAGGTAAGAAAATCATCCTCTTACTTTCGGATGGAGAGAATGACCTTCAATTAAATCAACATTATCGAAGAACGGGTGAAAAGCCACCAACGCAGGAGGATGTATTT
>CAZMYK010000527.1:0-602 GCA_964570435.1 uncultured Saprospiraceae bacterium
TTAAGAATTTGCTAATTATGTTAAGACAAGGTTATCTTTTGCCGAAGCAAATGACACTTTTTGTTTGACTACGTTTGGGAATTTTGTAAACCTAATCTATCTACTGGTTAAAAAAGAAACATGAAACAAGTACTTTTCGTCCTCTTCCTGATCGCAACATTTACCTTAAACTCGCAAAAAAGCCTTCCCCAAGATCCTGAAAAAAGACCGCTTAGCAAGCATGAATTAGGACTAAGTCTCACTAACAATAATGCTTTCCGAGGATTTTCTCCAAAGTTATCCTATCACTATTATTTGAAGGAAAACCAAATTATGCACTTTAGCGGTAGTGCCATATTCGGTGGTCTACAGAATATGCTTGCAGTAGATTTCTGGAATGAAAAAAGAACTTACATCGGAAATAGTGATCATTGGTTTTTTTCTAGAGGCCTTGCTTTGTATGGAGCTTATTCGAACTTTATCAATGATCGGGCTTTGATAGATTTAGGTCCAGTTAACAATTTTACGCTTGGTGCTGGGTATAACTTTGGCCTGGGCTACAGAGTTAACAAGAGGCTTTCCTTCGCAGGTACATTGCAACCGCGCATTTTGTATGGGCTATC
>CAZMYK010000527.1:612-3616 GCA_964570435.1 uncultured Saprospiraceae bacterium
TTGAAAAAAAATGGCTAGTGCAAATGCCTGTTAGCTTTGGATTAAATTATCGATTTTGAAGTTGCCAAAGGCTCTAAAGTAGTGCTAGGCCAAAATAGGGCATGACTGCATGCACTTACTTTGCTCTTCTTTTCCTAACCTGATTCCTGTATATCAAGTACAAGAGGGCAAGCAAGCTAATGCCGGAACTAATCACCATTACCTTCCAGAAATTACTAGGATTATTGTCATAAATGTAGGCAGACACAACAGCACCTGCTCCTATTCCAACTTCTAGAGCTATATAGACGGTAGCAAGTGCCTTGCCGCGATTTTCATCTGCAGAGCGGTCGATTGCCCAAGCAAAAACAGAAGGGGCAGCTACTCCAACTGAAAAGCCAATGCAGCATCCAGCAGCAAGTAGCATCCAACCCTGCGAGGCAAAGGCAAGGAAAAGCAAAGACAGGACCAAGGCAATGATGGCAAAGCGAATGACTATTACACGACCTATTCTATCAGAAACCTTCCCAGCGAAGAGCCTTGATAGAATTGAGAAGGCTGTGAAATAGGTAAAGAAAATACCCTTGTTTTCAATACCGAGAAATATGCTTTGGTCAGGTATTATTGTCAGCAGCCCACCAAAACAGAAGTAGATAAAAACGACTACCATGGCTGGAGCGACAGCAGTCGTGTCTATGATCTCATTTTTCTTGAGTAAAAGTAGTTTGGCTTGGAACCGTACCTTGTTGGTAAGAGACTCCTTCATCCCTAGGAGGATAAAAATCGAAACAAAGGCTATAAAACTGGAAAGGTAGAACATGGCATTAAGGCCCCAAACAAGAGTTAGCCAAGAACCTACTGCGGGTCCAGCGGATGCTCCTATGTTGAAACTAACACCCATAATCCCCAAAGCCTCCGCTCTTCTATTGCTAGGAACGATATCAGCCACGTAGGCCGACGATGCAGTAGGCTTGAAACCGGTAGAAAATCCGTGTAGAAATCGAAGGAGGAGGAAGGCATAAACTGTGCTTACAAAGGGATAAAGAAGGCTACATACTACACAAAACAAGGTGCCAATAATCATCACGGGAATGCGACCTATGGTATCAGTTAATTTTCCGCTGAAGGGCCTAGAAATTCCAGCTGTGAGGGTGAATAAGGAAATAATTAATCCCTTGTAATCTTCGCCCCCAAGGTCGCTTAGGTATTGTGGGAGCTCCGGAATAATCATTGAGAAACTAGCGCAGAACAAGGCTTGGCTTAGACAAAGCATCCAAAAATTGAAAGTATAGAGTTTTTCAGATTCCGAATTCATGCGCAAAAATGAGTATTTGTCTGAACATATTAGCTTTTTTTTGAATAAATTTACTGTATGCCAAAATATAGACTACTAAATGCCGAGGAATTAAAAGGCATGGAAAAGGACTTTGTAGACTACCTGGTTGTAAATGGTATTGTTGCCGATGATTGGGAAAAAATGAAGTCAGAAACTCCAAATTCCGCCCAGAGAATAGTTGATCTTTTTTCTGATGTGGTATTTGAAAAAATCTTACGCAATATCACACACCTGGAGATTCATGAAAAGCAGTCCATCCGATCCTTCAAGTGCGATGCTGAAGAGATTGAGCTTATCACGATGGAATTGGAAAATGGAGAGGCAGATTTTACTGATCCAAGTTTCATTGCTCAAGCTATGCATAAGCCACCTGAAGATTTGTTGATCTACAAAACTGAAAAACCCTACAAAGAAGAAAGAGAGCTTGAATTGTTCAAGATGATCGAGAAAGGGTGCCTTGTTTCAAATGGGAATCTACATTCTACCTTGAAGACGGCCTTAACACACCTATGATCAAATTTTATATTGACTCTTTCAAGGGACTTTCTAGAGAAATTTGGTTGTTGTCTTTGGCAACATTGATCAATCGGGCAGGTACGATGGTGATTCCCTTCTTGTCTATCTACATGAGTGATGACCTTGGGTTTTCATTAAGTGACATAGGATGGGTAATGACCTGCTTTGGTCTTGGCTCATTGCTAGGCTCATGGTTAGGTGGCAAACTAACAGACTTATTCTCTTACTACCAAGTGATGGTCGTAAGCATGATTCTCACAGGCATAGGATTCATAGGTATGGTCCATTTCGAGAGTCTTCCTGCACTGTGTATTGCCATTTTTTTACAAATGTCTGTCGCTGACTCCTTTCGACCAGCAGCCTTTGCGGCAATAGATGCTTATTCATCCAAGGAGAATAAGGTAAGATCGATTTCTTTAATTAGGCTTTTTATCAATCTTGGTTATTCGATCGGACCTGCTTTTGGTGGCTTAATACTATTTACCTACGGTGCTTCTTTACTTTTCTATCTCGATGGCATTACCTGCATTTTGTCCTCTATTTTTATAGTGACTATGCTTAAGCCTAGTAGCAGAGATCGCAGTAAAGAAAAGGCTGATTTAGCTGAATCTAGGAAGGCAAACAAAAGTGTTTGGAGAGATAGGAAGTACCTGCTATTTATGTTGATATTGTTCTTTTTCAATATTGCATTTTTCCAAATCCTAGCGGGTCTGCCTCTGTATTATAAGGATGGACACTTAATGAATGAGAAGACCATTGGTTGGATTATGGCGCTCAATGGTGGGCTTATTTTTTTACTAGAAATGCCCTTGGTAAGTTACCTACAGTTGAAGAAAGTGAGTGCCATAAAAATTATCATGGTGGCAAGCTTTATCATGGGTATCTCATATTTGCTTTTGAACCTTGCTTTATGGCTATCTGTGGTAATATTGTCGATGCTTTTACTCACCGTCTCTGAAATGCTATGCTTTCCCTTTTCTAATTCGTGGTCCTTGCAACGTGCCCCAAAAGGTAGGGTAGGTGAGTACATGGGCGTATATACTATGGCCTTTTCCCTGTCACATATAATTGGCCCCAATTTAGGAATGCAACTAAGTGAAACATATGGCTTTGAAGTATCTTGGTACATCATGGGAGGCCTAGGCCTAGTTGCTGGACTACTAACCTTGGCGC
>CAZMYK010000528.1:0-3609 GCA_964570435.1 uncultured Saprospiraceae bacterium
GTCGCTAGCTCCTGAAAGGGAAGAACGAGAAGTGATCGGCATTCTGCCTTTTAACAGGGCCAAACCCTACGATTCTAAAGAACTACTAAAGTGTATTGCTGACAAAGGGAGCATCAACTACTACAAGGAGGATTATGGGAAGACCATCTTATGTGCCTATGCGAGAATCGATGGTTGGTCAGTAGGCATTGTTGCCAATCATAGGATGGTGGTAAAAAACGGCAAGAAGGAAATGCAATTTGGTGGCGTCATCTATTCAGACTCTGCCGACAAGGCCACTCGCTTCATTATGAATTGCAATCAAAAGAGGATCCCCCTACTCTTCTTGCATGATGTAACAGGATTTATGGTGGGCAAGCGTTCTGAACATGGAGGAATTATTAAGGATGGTGCCAAGATGGTCAATGCGGTGTCTAATTCCACTGTACCAAAAATCACAATTGTGATGGGTAATTCTTATGGTGCTGGAAACTATGCGATGTGCGGAAAGGCATATGACCCAAGGTTCATAGCAGCATGGCCATCAGCTAAGATAGCAGTTATGGGCGGAGCGCAGGCTGCCAAGGTCCTAGCTCAGATTCAGGTGTCTTCGATGAAGGCCAAGGGAGAAGAGGTCGACGCAGATGCACAAGCAGAATTAACAGCCCAAATACAAGAAAGATACGATCGGCAGACGGAGCCATACTATGCTGCAGCAAGACTTTGGGTGGATGCAATTATCAACCCAGCAGAGACGCGAAAATTCATTTCCAACTGCCTAAATGCCTGTCAGAATGCGCCAATCGAGAAGTTCAATGTGGGTGTAATACAAACGTAAGATGTGGAATTAGTAGCAAAGACAATGGCTGGCTTAGAAGAAATTCTAGCTGAGGAAGTAAGGACTATCGGTGCCGAAGAAATTGAAATAGGTCAAAGGGCAGTCAAGTTCTACGGTGACAAGGAGGTAATGTATCGTGCCAACCTAGAGGTCCGAACAGCCCTCCGCATACTAATGCCTATTTCAAGATTTCGTGCTCGGAACGAACACGACCTGTATGCTGGAGTAAAAAAGGTCTTTTGGGATCGATACATTAGAAAAGGGCAGACAATTGCTGTCAATTCGGCCATCTCTTCGGATTTCTTCAATCACTCACACTATGTAGCTTTGAAAACAAAGGATTCAATAGTGGACCAATTGCGAGATCGATGGGGACAACGACCGGATGTTGATGTAGACAATGCCGATATTAGGATTAATACTCATATTCATCGGGATAGGGTTAGCATTTCTTTGGACAGTAGTGGCACCTCCTTGCACAAGCGTGGCTATCGCCTAGAGTCTGTTGAAGCTCCGATCAATGAAGTGCTTGCAGCAGGTCTGATCATGCTAAGTGACTGGGATAGGAAGAGTCCCTTTTACGATCCGATGTGCGGATCCGGTAGCTTTCTTTGTGAGGCAGCTAGGATGGCGATCAATCATCCACCTCAGAGTTATGAGCGGAGATACGGTTTCATGTCTTGGAAGGGCTATGATGAAGAATTGTGGGAGAAGGTTGTGGAGCAAAGTAAGTCAAAGGTGGTAGCACTCGATACTGTGGTGAAGGGCTTTGATCTAGACCAAGAAAGTGTAGATGCAAGCCTGTACAATATTGCCGAAGCTGGTTTAAGGGGTCTTGTGGAAGTCGAGAAAAAGGACTTCTTTGAGAACATGGATATCCCTTCCGGCTCGTTTGTGATTATGAATCCTCCTTACGACATAAGATTGAAGCAAGATAATATTGTGGAATTCTTCAAGCAAATCGGAGATCATATGAAGAAGAACATGCCTGGCACAACGGTTTGGATCATTTCTTCCAACATTCAAGCTATAAAATTGTTAGGCCTACGACCTAGCAGGAAATTCAGTCTATATAATGGACCTAATCCTGCAAAGTTTCATAAATTTGAATTATATGAAGGCAGTCGCAAGAAGTCTTAGTGTTCTTGCTCTATGTATCCTGCTTAGTCAGTTTGCTAGCGCACAGAAATCCATCATCACGCAGAAAAAATTTATTTTGCCTGTTGCTAGCGACATAATTGCTATCGATACCTCGTTATCCTATAAGTTGGTGAAACTTCCGAAGATTTATGACTATGATCAACTTGCCATTTTCTGCAAAATAGAAGAAAATGTTGCAAGAAAATCAAAGGTCAATATGCGTTTTAGGTTGGGTTCACTAGACTATGTTAACTACTTAGAGAAAAAGCCAAATTGGCAATTGTCAAAGACAAATATTGAATAGAAATGAAAGTTGCTCTTAAATTACTTCTTGCTTGCTTTCTTGGCCTAGGATTGATAACTACGCTAGATTCCTGTCAAAAAGTAGAAGGTTGTACGGACCCCGATGCTGAGAATTACAACGCCGATGCTGAAGAAAGTGATGGCTCATGCACCTATGCTCGAGAAAAATTTATTGGCACCTTCCAGGGTATGCTATCCTGTGGTCCTCCGCTTCCTAATGACGAAGATTTCACCATTGTCATAGCAGAAGGTCTAAGCAATAATGCCGAGGTCTTGATCACATTTCAAGATGTTGAATCTCCAATCCCTGAACTATCTGCACGAGTAGATGGAGACAAGCTGATTATTGATCCAGAGAGGGTTTCGATCCCCCTGGACCCGAATAACCCTGAAGCCCTTACTGAGATAGAGTTTTCTGGAGAGGCGACAATTGCTGGTGATAACCTAAGTGGGACACTTGATACTAAGGTAGTCCTACTCAGCATTTCATCTTCATGCAATATGACTGCCACAAGGCAGTAGAGGGAGAATTCATATTCGTAGTTTAATGGTCACCACTAGTGCATATCGAAGAGGTCTTGGATACCGATCTTCTTGGAGGACGTGAAACCTTCAGCATATTCGAAACCAGCTTCGCGGCCAAAATTTCGAGCCTTAGCTAGGATAAATTCCATGAAGTCTTGACCAGAAATAGGTGACCTAGGTTCTTTAGAATTGGGGTCGTAGAATTGTGATCTAAAGGTCTTAATAACAGCCATTTTCTCATCGATCACATCAGAAATATCGCACACAAAGTCTGGTTCTACCGCCCTATCTTGGATGTAGTGGTAAACATTCTTAGGCCTCCACTTCTCCTGCCTTTCACCATTCAAGCTTGTTTCAACCTTGGCTAGGCCAGCAAGGAATGCGGCTTGATGAATCAACTTCGCAGCTCGCCCATGGTCAGGATGACGATCCTTGATCGCATTAGCAAGCACAATCTTAGGTCTGTGTGCCCTTATGCTGCCAACAACCTTCATCAAATTTTCTTCTGATATTTCGAAAAACCCATCCCTCATTCCTAGATTCTCTCGAAATTTTGCCCCCATCAGTTCGCCAGCTTCGGTGGCCTCCCGCAGTCTAATCTCAGCGGTGCCGCGAGTTCCCAATTCGCCCTGGGTAAGGTCAACAAGGCCAACAGTATATCCCTTCCTGATATGCTGAATCAAAGTCCCAGAACTACTAAGCTCCACATCATCTGGGTGTACCCCAATCGCAAGAATATCTACCACCATTTCACTTACCATTTCAGCAATACACTCCCCCAAGTAAATCCACTTCCGAAAGCTGCGAGACAAACTATATCCCCT
>CAZMYK010000529.1:0-3598 GCA_964570435.1 uncultured Saprospiraceae bacterium
CCGAAGAAAATCAAAGTTATGAACCTAGTGACTGAGCTAGAAGATGATGAGGCCTTGCTTAGTGAAGCCTTTGACTTGGTGCAAAAATCCGACCTCCAAACCAAGGCCTTACTTGCTTATATACAACTAAGAAGGAATTCAAAATGGGTTCCACAATCGGCCATTTACCATATTTCTGGGGTCAATTCCTCAGTCATTAAGGCCCTCATTAAGAAGGAGATCTTTATCCAAGAGGAAAGAGAGGTAAGTCGCTTAGACAGCGGACTAGATGAGGAGCTCACAAAACATGAATTGACTAAGGTGCAAGAGAATACGCACCAAGTCATCAAGAATACCTTCGAAGAAAAAGACGTGGTGCTCTTGCATGGGGTGACAGGCAGCGGTAAGACGAACATCTACATAGAACTAATAGAAGAGGAAATCAAGAAAGGCGGACAGGTCTTGTTTTTACTTCCTGAAATTGCCCTAACAGCTCAGATTGTGGCCAGAATCAAGAAGGTGTTTGGAGATCAAGTAGGTCTTTATCACTCTAAGATGTCCGACAACCAAAGAGTGGAACTTTGGAAAGAAAGCATGTACAACAAGAAGGTAGTCGTTTCAGCTCGATCAGGAATCTTCCTTCCCTTCCAGAATTTGAGCTTAATTATAGTAGATGAAGAACACGATCCTTCTTATAAGCAAAGTGATCCAGCTCCTAGGTACCATGGAAGGGATGTCGCGATATATTATGCGAGCACAAGCAATGCCAAGGTACTCTTGGGTTCAGCCACACCTTCCTTTGAGAGTTTTCATAATTGTAAACTAGATAAATATGGCCTTGTAAAACTGATGGATCGATATGGTGAAGTCGCTATGCCTGAATTGGAACTCGTTGATGTAAAGTACATGTATAAGACGAACCGTATGAAGTCGATGTTCTCCTTGCATCTCTTGGAACAGATTCAAGGATGCCTAGATCGGAAGGAGCAAGTCTTGATTTTTCAGAATAGACGTGGATATGCACCTACTGTGAATTGTGAATTATGCGGTTGGACTACTGAATGTGTCAATTGTGATGTGACCTTGACACTACATAAGTATCTTGAAGAACTGCGTTGCCACTACTGCGGCTACAAAGTAAAGATGCCACCTCAATGCCCAGCCTGCGGAAATCCAAACCTGAATAAGAAGGGTTATGGAACTGAGAAGATCGAACTCGAACTTAAAGAGCTGCTTCCATCGGCAGGGATCAAGAGAATGGATTATGACACAGCAAGGACCAAGAACCAACAAGAACATCTCATTAGGGACTTTGAAGAACGCAAATTCGATATCCTGATCGGTACGCAGATGATCACCAAGGGCTTGGATTTTGAAAATCTCAAACTTGTTGGTGTTGTGAATGCAGATGCCAGCATTCATTTTCCCGACTTCAGGGCCCATGAACGAACCTACCAGATGTTAATACAGGTAAGTGGTCGAGCCGGGAGAAAGGGGGAACAAGGGAGGGTCATCCTTCAGACCTTTATGCCGAATCATCAAGTATTGAAAGATGTAATCATGGATAACTATGAAAGTTTCTATGCCCGTGAAATTATGGAGCGAGAACAGTATCGGTATCCGCCTTTTTACCGAACAATTAATATCACCTTGAGACACAAGAAGTTTAATATTGTGGAAGAGGCATCCAGAATCATGGCAAGTAATCTAAGAAAGAACATAGGAGAGCGATTGATGGGACCTGCCCAGCCATCAGTAGCCAGAGTTCGTGGGATGTATATCATGCATATTTTCATTAAGATGGAAAAGAATCCCAAGGTAATTCGATGGATTAAAGACTTGGTCTTAGCAGAAAAGAACTTATTTATTGAAACAAAAGGATTTCAATCTGTTAGAGTAAAAATTGACGTTGATCCTTACTAAATTTACGATATGGCAGCAGAAAAGATTGGTTGGGTAGAAAAACTAGAAAAGCGATGGAAGGTCACTCGTGTGCAAGTTTTTGTCATCCTTTTGGTTTTTGCTTGTACGGGCTTTACTGTGATGTTTCTAAAGAGACCTATCGTTGGCTTTTTTACGGAGGGTGGGGAGCAGCCAATTTTGTTTTCTATCATCTACTACATCCTAATCCTGCCCGTTTATAACCTGATTCTACTTTTCTACGGCTTTGTTTTCGGCCAATTCAAATTCTTCTACGAGTTTGAGAAAAGGTTCTTTCGTAGGATGTTTAGAATCAAGAATTGAGTGCACTTAGCTCTACTTCTGAATCTGCCTTTATGGATAGATATTGCGATTGTATACAAGCTCACTCAAGGTGAGTCCTTGGGCTGGAGCCAATTCAAAAAAGCTAGGTTGTTTTTTTAGGTTTAGGAATGCTTTAAAGTCTTGTACACTTTCTCTACCTTTTCCAATCTTTATCAAATGTCCTACGATTAATCTAACCATATGATGGAGAAAGCGATTGCCCGTTATGCTAAGGGCATAAATTTCTTGTTCCTGCTGCAATTCCATGTTTACATGTGAAATCTTGCAGACCTTGGAGCTTAGCAATTCGGGGCGCTTGCAAAAGTTCTGGAAGTCATGCTTGCCAAGTAAGCATTCTGCTGCGGTCTGCATACTCCAGAGATCCAGTTTTTCAAGAATCAAGGCAGAGTAGGGGTGGTAGAAGGGATTCTTTTTCGTGCATATTCTGTATGTGTAAGTCCGACTTATGGCGTCTTTTTGAGCATTGGCATTTGGCTTCGTCTTGAACCAGCCTTTACAAGCTATTGAAGATGGAAGAAGCCGATTCATTTTGTCTCGAACTAGGTCTGGATCCTCACTTAGGTCAACGTGGAAAAAGTAAGAACTAGCATGAACGCCAGCGTCAGTTCTTCCACAACCATGAATTTTGACTTTTCTTCTCAGAAAGAGTTCCAGCAGGTCTTCCAGGGTCTGTTGAACACTAGCCACATTCTTCTGACGCTGCCATCCTGAAAACAAAGTCCCATCAAAGGCGATTTCGTAAAAGTATCTGCTCATTTAAGAATTATAGTGATCCTACCAGAATCGAAATTTCCCATGGTTGCTGCATAAAGGCTTACTCTGCTACTTGCAGGCTATGATTTACTGCGCTTTGCCATCAACTCCATCACCTTATTTGTCAAGATTTCCTTACCGTTGTTGTTTGCGAAATGTTCAACAATGTCGTTGTGCCCGTTGGTTTTGTCCTCCTCCATTGTTTCAACTAACTTAAGACGGAAGTTTTGTTTCAAACCACACCATGTTTTATAGTCGAAGCTGAGGTATTCCTTCATTTTCAATTCTGCAAGTTCTAGCACTAGGTCCTGGCTAGTAAGCTCATCTACTAGGCCTACCTGTTTTGCTTCTTGAGGATTAACTTGTTTTCCAACCAAGAGAAAGTGGTAGGCATTTTTTCGACCTAACCAGAAACTGTATAGGTGGAAGATGGCTGGAGTGGCCATGATTCCGACTGGTAGTTCATTGAGGCCAATCTTAAACTTAGAATCGTCTGCCATCACTCTGTAATCACTAGCAATTGCAATCACACAACCACCTGCTGGGCTATGGCCATTAATAGCACTTATGATGGGGAAGGGTGCCTTGACTAGTAAGGTGA